>CALKXT010000113.1 GCA_938003685.1 uncultured Sulfitobacter sp.
GATCAGCGTCGTCAGGCCAACGGCATATCGCTTGATGAACCAGAACAGCCCGCAGCCCATTGCAGTCGTGTGCCGCAGGATGATTGCGTTGTGTCCGCCGCGATCTATCCGCCAATTGGTGTCACCCGCGTCGGTAATTCACAGGAATGGTATCTGGGGCCAGAGGTGCCCAACCCCCTGCCCCTTGACCCCGGATCATACCGCGATGGTAAGGGGCATTTGAAACGCGAGGCCGCACGGTTTCGGGTATATGGGCTAAATGCCCTGGGCGATCCAATCTGCGAACTCAACCTTGATGATCCAGATGTTGAAATCGAATGGAAAGTCGAGATCGAGAACCAAAAGGCAAGCTGGTATGAATTCCAACTCGCGCTAGATATTCCCGAAGCCGCCGCCGTTCCCCCCTCAATGATGCGCAACCCAACGGTCGCAGATCGCGACAGCCTGCGGATTGCACCAAAACGCCAAAAGATCAAAGGCAAGGATGTGCATGGCAAGCAACATCACTTTGATGATGGGAAATTCCTTGGTGGAAAAGTGCCATTGGGCGAGGTCCGCACGGATGAGGCAGGGCGATTGATTGTGCTTGGTGGCTTTGGCCTGTCGCAAGCCCCTGAAGGTGGCAGGGCAATCACCTTTGCCAATAACGACGGCTGGCATGACGACACCTCCGATGGTCCCGTCCATGCAAACGTCCGCTACAAAGGTGTCGCGTTGCGCGTCAAACCCGCATGGGTGATCTGCGCCCCGCCCAACTATGGCCCTGCACAGAAGTCAGTGCGTACCATGTGGGATTTGATGCGTGATGTGGCGTGTGACAACAAGATGTTACCGCGTCCAGAGCGCCCCAGCTTTACCCACGATATCCTGCCGATCTTTGAACGAATGACGACCCTGCAATGGGTCAACGCAGGCTTTGCCGCTGGCTTTGGTCATGACGGAGTGTTCAATTTCTCAACCCCTGAATGGCGCGCACGATTGGCCGATCCTAGCCCGGCAATGATGGAAAAGCGGCGTGTGCTGGCGAATACATTCCGTAGTTTTGCGGTAGATAGCAATTCCCCAGTGCCTTGGCCGTGGCTTTATGGTGATGCCATGAATGTCCCTCCAGCGGATACACCGCGCCAACATTCTGTGCTATCGGGCCTACAAATGTGGTCACTGGAACAATGGGTACTTGGCAATTTTGATGCCGATTATGACCCAGATTACGAACCGCCGCGCCATATTGATGACGTACCAGCAGCCAAACAGCCTGATACATTGACCCGCGCGGCAATGGAGTTCTGCCTCGCGGATGCCTTCCATCCGGGCTGCGAAATCACCTGGCCGATGCGTCAGGCGGGCATGTATATGGAGGCATTCCGCGTTAAACATCGCCACAAACACAACCCAGAGGCCAGCTATGGTGGTCAATTGGGGGACGATTGGTCCCTGCCTGATGGTCCGATCAATGGCGGCCAAGCGCCGGGTGGTTTGACCCGTTGGATGGCTGTGCCATGGCAAACCGATACATCATCCTGCCGCTCTGGTTATACGCCGACATATGACCCTTATGCGCCGACTTTTTGGCCTGCGCGGGTGCCCAATGAGGTGATGTCAGAAACGGAATATGAAACCGTCATGGATGACAGCCTACCCCTTAGCCAGCGTTTGCAGGCCTTTGCAAATCGCGCCAATTGGCTGGAACCATTGGGATTGGACAAATCCTATACCCATCAGATCAACCACATGATCCATCACTTTGATCAGATGGGCGTGGTTGAGGTACGCCCCGGACCTGCAGGTGATCCGAACTTTCCTGCGACGATGCAGGTGTCAGACGCCAAAGTGAAAGCCTGGGAAACAGCCAATGAACCGGACGCTGTTGCCGCAATGAAAATGGGCGACAAATTGCAGGCGGCAAGCATTGGTTTGGGCGAAGGAATCACTGACCTGTCCAGCATCGCCAAGGTCAATCGGTTCAAATACTGAAAAATGACCTCACGTGTATGACGTTGCAATATTAGGCGCAGGCCCTGCTGGGGCTGCGCTGGCCTGTGCTTTGGCCGCGCGCTGGCGTGTGGTTTTGATCGATAAACAGCCAACACCACCCCCCCGCATCGGTGAAGCATTGGTGCCCGCAGCAGGTCGAATTTTGCGCGACTTGGGGTTAAGCGACGCATTTAACGCATTACAATCCGCACCCTACGTTGCCAACCGCAGTCTATGGGGCAGTGACGTCGAAGAATACCGCGACTTCATCTCAGATCCCGAAGGATGCGGATGGCATATCGACCGCGTTGCGTTTGAAACGATGTTGCGAGATCAGGCCAAGATACGCGGGGCGGCCTGTCTGTTTCATCATCCATTGCAGGATGTGACACCCGGCTGGCATCTTCAATGTGGCGATGTGACCAACATCAAGGCGCGCTATGTCGTGGATGCCACAGGGCGTTCTGCTGTGTTGGCACGGCGATTGGGCGCGCAACGCATTGCTGCTGACAAAATGGTGGCACGGTGGTGTCGCATCAATTCGGTGCCAGAAACCAAGACCGGGATCAGCAGTGTGATCACGACACCAAAGGGATGGTGGTATCATATTGCGGCTAAATCAGTGGATGCCTGCGAAAGCACCGTCGCCTTTCACAGCATTGCCAACCTATTGCCACAGGGCGACAAAGCGGCGTTTTTATCAGCTGCACAGGATCATCTGGGGCTCTCTGAAATACTGCAAGGTGCAAAGCCTCTTACTGAACCAACGACCACCGCAGCGCATACCGCGCGTCTTGACCACATCAGTGGGGAAAATTGGATCGCTATCGGGGATGCTGGTATTTGCTTTGACCCCATCGCCTCACGCGGATTGTTTCATGCGCTGTATTCCGCATATGTCGGGGCGGCCTTGATTGATGAACGGCTGCGAGGTCAAGGGGATTGCTTTGCGCTATATGACGGCGAAATGTCGCGAATATACGAGACCTACCTTGATCATCGCCGCGCTGTTTACAATGCGGAGCAGAGATGGCCACGTTCAGATTTTTGGCGCAAAGCACATGCATAATCTATATTCAAAACTGACACTCAAAACTCTCTTCTTCAACAAAACGCAAAACTGAAAATTCCGTTTTCTACTGTAAGGCACACCACGCAAACCTGTAGGTCCTTATTTATAATAGGTTAAATTTCAATTTTGACGAATTGCGAAAAATCATACATCCGTATTGCGAGAATCACCATTCTCCACTAACCTTTTTCAATACTTTATAAGCAAAAATTTCACACACGTCGGTTCTTAACCAGTTTTTATAGTACAATTTTCAATTGATGATGCCAAAATTTCTGGCGGATTCTAATTTTTAAATATGATTATAGGGGAATGTTATGGCTGATCAAAAAGGCTGGCCGCCAATTATACTTTATGGTGTGATTATCAACGAAGCAATCCAAAGCGGCGACAAAGAAGTGATGCACGCAGTTGCGAAAGTCAGTAAATTTATGATGGATCGTGCTGGTCGTGAAGGCGGCGAGATGATTGATGACTGGAAAAGCGCCCACGACGACCTGATCAAAGCTCTCAACTGACATCCATATCGTTTGAAGTTTTTGAACGGCCCTTTTTCCTTATCTAGTGTTTTTATATTTCAATCAGAGGGCCGTCTACAGATTATTATATATTCGGAATCCAATTATGAATGATATGTCTGCTCCACGTATTTTGACAAACCAAGATCAAAAGGATTGTGTTCCGGTCTATGTGGTTTGGGAAACGACGCTCGCGTGTAATCTTAAATGTGGTCATTGTGGATCACGTGCAGGGGACCGCCGTAGCGATGAACTAGATACCGAAGAAGCTTTTGATCTTATTGATCAAATGGCCGCCCTTGGTACGCGTGAAATAACCATCATTGGAGGCGAGGCATTTTTGCGCAAGGACTGGATAAGACTAATTGAACGCATAACAAGTCACGGTATTTTATGCACCATGCAAACTGGTGCATATGGGTTGAATGAAAAGATGTTGCGGCGCGCGCAAGATGCAGGGTTAGGCGGTATTGGTGTTTCAGTTGATGGGCTTGAGGATGATCATGACAAAATTCGAGGCCGCAAAGGATCATATCAGGCCTGTCTAAATGCGCTGCGTGTTGCAAAAGAATTAGGTATGGTGACAAGTGCCAACACCCAAATCAATGCAATTAGCTATCAATACCTACGCGAAGTGTTTGACGCTGTCGCAGCGGTGGGCATTTCGCATTGGCAGTTGCAGTGGACCGTGGCGATGGGCAATGCCGCTGACAATGACGACGTGTTGTTGCAACCCTTCCTTGTCAAACCTGTAATGGATGAAGTTGCCGAGATATTCAAACATGCGCAAACTATGGGCGTTACCGTGCGCCCCGGCAATAATATTGGCTATTTTGGCAAATACGAAGTGCTGTGGCGTGGTGGTCAGGGTGGTGGACATTACGCGGGCTGTCCTGCGGGTCACAACGCCATCGGTATTGAGGCGGATGGCACAATCAAAGCCTGCCCATCCCTGCCTAAGGAACGCTATTCTGGTGGCAATATCCGTGATCTGACGCTTGAGGACATGTGGCACAATTCGCCCGAACTGGCGTTTAACCGGGATCGTGGCACCGATAAACTTTGGGGTCATTGCAAGGATTGCATGTACTCAGATGTTTGTCGCGGCGGATGTACCTGGACCGCAGATTCACTGTTTCGCAAGCCCGGCAACAATCCCTACTGCTATTACCGCGTCACCGAATTAGAAAAACGTGGCATCCGCGAACGCGTGCGCAAGATCGAAGAGGCCCCAGATACGCCTTTTGCCGTTGGCTTATTTGAAATTATCGAAGAGGCAATCTGATGGATGTTAAAGCAATGCCAAAGGGCGAGCCATCGGTTGCCCTGCCCCTATGCCTGAATTGTGCGGAATATATCCGTGCAACGGATGTGCCTTGTCCGCATTGCACCCAAGACCCTACCAAACCGGGCGGACGTTATAAGGAAGATGGGTTTTATGCGCGCGATGCGTTGGAAAACCTGTTGGACGCAATGGAGCGTGCGGCCACCAAACAGACTTAATATTCCGATTACCCCCACCTCTCAGATCAAGGAGAAACTGATGAAAAATATTCTTCCCCCATATGGCGTCATCCTGCGCGATGCGATTGCGACCGGCGACAAAGATTTGATGCAAGCTTTTGTCAAATATAGCGATTTCATGATGAAACAGGACTTGAATGTTTCTGATAAAAACCGTGAGAGCTGGAAGGCCGCCCATGCAGAGTTGGTTTCGGCATCTGGTTAAATCGCTTTAATTTTACCTCCCTAAATTTTGAAAGGAAAAGACATGGCAGAAGCACGATTATTGTACGGCGTCATCATTCGCGAAGCGATGGACGGGAATGATAAGGAATTGATGCAGGCTATTTCCAAAGTCAGTACCTTCATGTTGTCCCGCTCTGAAGGAAACGACTCCGATTTGGAAGACTGGAAGAAAGCGGATCACGATTTGAAATCTGCGCTGGGATAAAGTGTACATTTCTAAAGCGCCCAAATTTTCAGGGCGCATACATAAAGTATTTGAAAGGAGAATATGATGTCAGACGGAAATAAAGGCGGTCCAGTTATTGTCCCCCTGTACGGCGTGCCGATCCGCGCAGTGATGGACAGCGGTGACAAAGAACTCATGAAAGCCATGTTGAAAGTGAGCGATCATTTGATTGGACGCGCTGAGGGCGGCATTGACGATTGGAAAGCAGCGCACGAGGCGCTTGGCAAGGCCGCTGGATAAGTGATGTCTGCGAGATCAGCGTTTTCAGCTGATCTTGTAGGTTCCCGAAATGGTCAGCTGTCTGAATTGTCAGAGACGAGGCGCACCCCAAGATGGGCGGGTGGTGACCCTACTGCGCAGCCGCCACGTGCGGGATCGCGGACAAGATAGGACATAACCGCTTCATGCTCTCCGCCCATGATGAAAGCGGGGCAGCGCCCCTTATCAGACGCCTTACCTTGTCCACTGGCACCAGCATAGCAATCTTGGGTCCATTCCCAGACATTGCCGTCCAAATCCTCAATACCTGCTGAAGTTGCCCTAAACGCGCCGCTTGGCCGCAGCGCCCTACCTGAGCGGTTTGTATCCGTTAGATAGGTAGAGGCCCATGTGAGTGCAGGGTCCGTAAAGATTGGATCGGGTTCTTCTGGCATGACCTCAGCGGACAGTTCACGCCATTCTGCGGCTGTCGGCAAACGCCATTCTATCTTGTCATGGGCATTCACCCAGTCGATATACTGCATTGCATCTTGATAACTCAATCCAGTCGCTGGATAATCTGTATCCCTGTTAGGCAAAGACAAATCCAAAGCGCAGCTACCCGCCACATAACAGGCTTGCCACTGGTTGATTGTCACCTCACGGGTTTGCACCTTTAATCGTTGCCCATCTTGCAACGTAACAGTTTTAGCCTTCGATTTTATCGCAGAAACAGCCTCGGGGCTGCGCAGCATTTGCACAGCCCCGAGGCCCAAGGCTAGCACACAGGCCAAAACGACTAGGGTCTTGGTTTGGATCGCCTTGGTAAGTTTCATGTTCCGATGCCCCGCGCTATTAGGTTTCGAATTCACGCGGCGCGACAACTTGCTCCATCAGCGCGTTGTCCCATTCGCCCTCGACCACAAAATGCGCCGTCGCACCCAGCAAGGCCGCCTCGATCAGATTGTGGTTCACATAGGCATACACGCCCGGTTGCTCAAAGGTATACATGGACGCCATCGCAGTACCGCCACGTACAAACCATGTCTCAAGCCCGGTCAAAGGTGGCTCACTAAAGGATGTTTCCCAGACATAGTTACCATGCCCGCCAATAAGGTGGGGCCGCGAGTCACGGTTGGCTTGATTGTGGATCATCAACACTGTTTCACCGACGGCGAACTTCATCGCATTTTCGCCGGTGATCGCCCCAACAGCACCGTTAAACACACTATGTGTTGGTGTCAGGGTGCGCATCGCATCTATGCTATCTGAGTAATCGTCACCCGCCGCCTCGTAGGTTTTGTATTCACCGCTTTCATCCTTGGGCAGGTAATAATCCTGTTCACCAATATAAGCGATTTTGTCATAAGACAGTAGATTACCGTCCTTGTCTTTCAGGCCGTCGCGCGGCAGTACCATCACCGCACCGTTCATCCCGTGACATACGTGGTACGGGATCATCGCCCCACCCGGTGCACAGTGGTAGGTAAAACAACCCGGCTTGGTCGCTTTCCAGCGCAGCACACATTCTTCGCCCGGATACACATGCGTGAGGCCACCACCGCCCAGCGCACCCGTCGAGGCGTGAAAGTCGATGTTATGTTCCATCTGGCTATCGACAGGATTGCGCAGCGTTAACTCGACCATGTCGCCTTCGTGTACGATGATCAGAGGGCCGGGCACCGAGCCGTTGTAGGTCAATGCCCAAACGGAAGCGCCTGTGTCTTCATCCACCACCATCAGGCGTTCGGTGGTGTCCATGGTGATCTCAACGATCTTGGGGCCGCCTGTTGCGACCTGTTCATGCACCGGTGCATAGGGCGGTGCGACCATTTCTTGTTTGACGCGCGTGTAGCCCGATAGATCAGCAGGTTTTGCGGTGCTGTCTTTGGCCTGCTCACCTGCAGCTTTATACAGATTGGCTGAGGTTGTATTCGCGATACTCAACTTGGGCGAACGCGGTGTCGCCAATGCAGCCGTACCCGTCATGGCAGCCGCACCCGCGAGGACCGATCCGCGCAACACGTTACGGCGGTTGGTTTTCATAAGTCCGGGGTTGATAAATTTTGTCATCTTAGATGTTCCTTATTGCTAAATATAAGCGCTCAAAGCACTGGGTTTTTTTGGTTTCAAAGATCACCAAGGGCCGCTTCAAAATTCTTTTTGGCTTTTTTGGGGATGCGTCCTTCTAGGAATTCATCCGGTGCCGCGGTGGTGTCACCAACGGCGATGACCATCACCATGCCCATCGCATAATGCGGTTTGCACTTAATGCCATAAAAGCCGGGTTCAGTCAGCGTGACTTCAATCTCTTCGTTGATCTTACCTTTGAAAGGGGTCGCACCATCAGGTGCCATGCCGTCAACAGATTCTGCATTATGGCTTTTGTCAGTGGCGATGAATTTTACTGTATCCCCAGGCGCGATGCGTAGGGACGCAGGTTCAAAGATCATCCGACCGCCTTCACCTTTGTTCAGCATCTTTATCTCAAAGGTCTCAGCTGCTGCGGCCCCACCAAGGGCGATGAGAAGAGCGGCGGATGTCACTAGGGTACGAAACATGTCATTTCCTTTCGAATTGATCGTTGTTCACACCCCGCATAGTCCGCCCGGTTGGAGAGAACTTTGTTCCAGAGCAACCTTTTCGAAAGTACCCACGGGATGCATGATCGCTGGTGGTTTGGCTGCAATACCTTTAGCGTTAACGAATTGGGGTATTGGGAATTCGCTGTGCATAGACTTGACGAAAGCTTGCTAACGCCCTTGCCGCCTTTTTCTTCGTTAGAACGAGCGCAAATCAGAGATATCCTAGATCAGGCAACCAGTAGCCGCTTTGACGCTGGCGTATCAATTTTTGAAGAAGGCTTAACAGCAGAGCGGTTCTTCCTGCTGTTGGATGGCACAATCCGGGTGGTCAAGATCACCGCTGATGGCGAACAGGTGACCTCTTTGCACATACCTGCGGGCCAGTTGTTTGGCGTGGCCCAAGCATTTGGGCGCGATACATATCCAGCGACAGCTATCTCAGCATCCGAAGTGTTGATACTGTGCTGGCCGTCATCACTGTGGCAACGCTTTGTTGCGCAGTATCCGGGGTTTGCGACGCAGACGTACAAATCCATCGGGGACCGTATGGTCGAAATGAATACCCGTATCGTTGAAATGTCGACACAGCATGTCCAGCAACGCATTGCACGCGCCTTGTTACGTCTGGTGAAACAGTCTGGCCAAAGAACACCAGAAGGCATCGAAATAAACTTTCCAATCACACGTCAAGATGTATCAGAGATGACGGGCACAACCCTGCACACTGTAAGTCGATTGCTGAGTGCATGGGAAAAGGATGGATTGGTCAGCAGCAAACGCAAAAAGATTATCATCTGTGACCCCCATCGTCTGGCAGTCTTGGGAGAGGCGTGATTACACTCCAGCAGCCTTGTGCAATTCAATGCGAAAGAGTTGCTCATCAAGATGATATTCCCGGCACGCATCAATGACGGTGTGAAAAGGATTCACCATACATCCGACACATAACATTTTGTGGTGCAGGAAAACGGCAATCGTTTGTGGCCATATGGTCATGATCGTATCCAGGGCCAACTCCGGATCATCGATGTCTGGCTGTCTCATCATGTGGATTCCTCATCTACGCAGCAGCCTATCGACATTATTTCCGTAAAACTTTGTTCAAGCGCAAACTTAGGTTTTGCGATGTTCGATATGGTCGACTCAGTAAAACCCGATTGGAGGGGCCACGAGGTGACGGGACGCCATGCAGCAGCAGTCATACACCATGTTTGTCACGGGCGGGCGTTGTCACACGCGCGCTTGTTTGCCGCTGATTGGGCTGTGGGTTGGCCTGCCAGTCCTATTCGATCTATGTTTGCGACTGATCGACGTCGCCGACACAGATTCACTTTTAGGGTGCAGGCGACGCCTCACCAAAAAGGCCCCAACATCATGAAGATTGACCTTACACAGCCAAACCCCACGATTGACGCAGCAGACCTTGCAAAGGCGCTGGAACTGAATGCGCCAGATGTCAAAGCATTGATGCGCGATGGCAAAATAACCAGCCAGTTTGAAACTGGCGTGGATGAAGACGCAGGATCGCATCGGCTGACGTTTTGGTACGGCGATCTCAAGGTACGCTTTACTTGCGATGCGTATGGGCTGGTGGTGAAAACATCGCGGATCAAAGCAAAGCGACAATAATGACCAGTCACGCACAAACACAGCACTCAAGGGCGACCGTCCTCTTTTCGTACGGCTTTCGTCCGTTTTTCCTGTTCGGCGCGTTGTGGGCCGCCTTGGCCATGGCGTTATGGATTTCAATGCTGGCGGGTCTCACCATGCTGCCAACACGGCTAGATCCGGTCTCGTGGCACGCACATGAATTCCTGTTTGGATATTTGGGTGCGATCATCGCAGGTTTCTTACTCACTGCGATACCAAACTGGACAGGGCGTCCGCCGGTCATGGGCTGGCCTCTGATCGGGTTATTCACCCTATGGTTCTGTGGCCGCATCGCCCTTGCGTTATCGGCGCTCTTGCCGATAGGCATCCCAGAGGCCGTCGACGTTTTGTTTCCTCTGGCTCTGGGGGCAGTGATCCTGCGCGAGATCCTTGCAGGTAAAAATTGGCGCAACCTTGTTGTGCTGATCATGCTGGGTGTTTTCGTTGTGGCAAATGTGCTGTTTCATCTAGAGGCTGCGCGCGGCGACTTTGCCGCGCAAGGCGCTGGCTTGCGACTGGGTGTGGCAGCTGTGATCATGATGATTTCTGTGATCGGCGGGCGCATCATCCCCACCTTTACACGCAACTGGATGGTTAAGGCGGGTCGAACTGATTTACCCCCAGCACCGATGCAGATGTTTGATAAGGGGGTCTTGCTGGTTAGTATCGTCGCGCTTGTGTCCTGGGTTACTCAACCAGCATCAAACCTTTGTGGGATTGCATTGATTGGCACAGGTCTGCTGCATCTGATGCGCCTCTTGCGCTGGAAAGGGTATACCACCTTGGCCGAGCCACTACTGGCCATTTTGCATCTTGGCTATTTGTTCGTCCCGCTTGGCGCAATGCTTGAAGGGGGTGCTATCCTCAATCCTGACATATTGCCCCCTGGACCTGCATTGCATTTGTGGATGGCTGGGGGTTTTGCGCTTATGACGCTCGCTGTCATGATACGGGCAACTTTGGGCCATACCGGTCAAGACCTGAACGCGAGTATCGGCAGTATCTTGATTTTCGTCAGCGTGATCGGGTCTGTTGCCGCCCGCGTCTGCGCAGGCATCTGGCCAGAGGGTGCGATGGTGTTTTACACACTCTCAGCGATTCTATGGATTGGGGCATTTGCCGGATTTAGCGTGGTCTTTGGTCCTGCATTGTTGCGCCTTAAAGCTTAGCAGCCTCCTCTAGGCGCAATCCGGTCTCTGGATCAAACAAATGTGCTTTGCCGGGTTGGACGCTAAACTGCATTTCGCGGTTCTTTTCTGTCAACAAATGCACGCCCTGCATGCTCACCGTGAAGGCATCACCGAACCCCGTAATTTTGCCATGCAATAGTGTATTCGCCCCTAGCGGTTCGGTCATCTGAATCGCAACACGGATTGGCCCGTTGGGATCCAAATCCATATGCTCCGGTCTGATCCCAAGCTTCACAGGGCGATCTGTGCGGGATGTATCTGCGACCTGCTGCCCGGCCAACAGCACCTTTCCGTCTTTTACTTCAGCGTCCAAAATGTTCATCGCAGGGCTGCCAATGAATTGTGCCGCAAAAAGCGTGCGGGGAGTTTCATAAACCTCTAATGGCGTGCCAATCTGTTCTGCGATCCCACCGTTCATCACAATCATGCGGTCCGCCATCGTCATGGCTTCGACCTGATCGTGGGTCACATATAGTGACGTAATCCCCAGCTTTGCTTGTAATTCTCTGATCTCAAGGCGCATCTGCACGCGCAGCTTTGCGTCTAGGTTCGACAGCGGTTCATCAAACAGAAACACGGCGGGCTGGCGCACAATCGCACGTCCCATCGCGACGCGTTGACGTTGCCCCCCAGACAGTTGTTTGGGCTTGCGATCTAGCAGCGCCTCAAGCTGCAACAGGCGCGCGGCCTCTTCAACTTTGGCGTTGATCTCATCCTTGGGAAGGCGGGCGATTTTCAACCCATACCCCATATTTTGACGCACCGACATATGCGGATAAAGCGCGTAATTCTGGAACACCATGGCAATGTCGCGGTCCATCGGTTCCTTGTCATTGGCGCGCTCACCGCCAATTTCAACATCTCCAGAAGATACCGTTTCAAGCCCGGCAACCATGCGCAGCAGCGTGGATTTACCGCAGCCAGACGGCCCAACAATCACGATGAATTCACCATCCGCAATTTCGGTTGAAATCCCGTGGATCACATCCGTTTCACCAAAGCTTTTCTTCACGTCTTTGAGCGTCACCGTTGCCATATTTTATTTCTCGCTATCCACGAGGCCGCGAATGAACAGCCGTTGCATACTGACGACGACAATCACCGGGGGGATCATCGCAAGGATCGAGGTTGCCATGATGACGGGCCAGTCGGCCACATCATCACCCGAGGGGAACATCTGCTTTATGCCCATGACAATTGTATTCATTTCAGGGTCTGTGGTGATCAGCAGCGGCCACAGATATTGGTTCCAACCGTAGATGAACAGGATCACAAACAGCGCTGCGACATTTGTGCGGCTCATTGGAACAACGATATCCCAAAAAAACCGCATCGGGCTTGCGCCATCCACCCGTGCGGCTTCGGCCAATTCATCCGGGATGGTGAGGAAGAACTGGCGGAACAGAAAGGTCGCCGTTGCAGAGGCGATCAGCGGAAAGATCAAGCCGCCATAGCTGTTGAGCATGCCAAAGCCTGCGACAACTTCGAATGTCGGCACGATGCGCACCTCAACGGGCAACATCAGCGTCAGGAAAATCATCCAAAAGAACATCGTGCGGCCCGGAAAGCGGAAGTAGACGATGGCAAAGGCCGAGAGCAGTGAAATAACGATCTTGCCCACCGCAATGCCGATTGCCATCACCAGCGAGTTGAACAGCATTGTCCCCACAGGAACATTCACGCCCGAGAACAGAGCCGCCGAATAGTTTTCGATGAAATGGCTGCCCGGCCACAGCGGCATCGGGGGTTTCACAATCTCAGGCTGGGTCACGGTTGAGGCGACAAAGGCCAGCCAGATCGGGAAAAAGATCACCAAAACGCCGAGGATCATAAAGAAATGCGTCAGCCACAACCCTGCCCCGCGATTTTCGACCATGCCATCTCTCATATTTTTCCGCTTTCACCAACAACGAGAGCTAAAAAGGGCTTCGTGCGCCCGTCTGCAGTTCTTACTTTTGGATATTCAGGATCAAGAATTTGATTATCTTCACTACAATAAACAACCCAATGGAATTTTTCTTTTGTTTCGTTCCAATTTATACCTACAATGCTTAGCCCTTCTATTTCCTTCCAGCTCAACCCATCTTTTCTCACATAGCTTTTCACGGTGATCTTTGATTTTTCGAGCGCCAGCATCATTTCAGCCGGGGTTAATCCTTCCATCAAGCCGATATGCTTACAAAGCTTGGCATTGAGCTTCTTTTTGACGCTTGAATATTTCTTTCTCTTAATCATCGCGATGCAAGCTATGCCACAGCCGTTTTCATCCTCTTGCTTCATGTGTTGAACTACCTCAGCCATCAGTAATGCACCCGCTTTTCGATGAACTTGAACTGCACCACCGTGAGCAGACCCACCACAAACAACAAGATCACCGATTGTGCCGAGGATGATCCCAAATCTTGACCGACAAAGCCGTCCGAAAAGACCTTGTAGACCAGCACTGTGGTCGATTGTTGCGGCCCGCCTGACGTGATGGTGTGGATGACACCAAAGGTTTCAAAGAAGGAATAGACCACGTTCACCACCAGCAAGAAAAACGTCGTTGGTGATAGCAATGGCAGAACAATGGTCCAGAACCTGCGCCAGAACCGCGCGCCATCAATGGCGGCGGCTTCGATCACCGATTTCGGGACCGCCTGTAGAGCTGCAAAGAAGAACAGGAAGTTATAGCTGATCCGCCCCCAAGCAGAGGCAACAACGACAAGACCCATTGCCTCACCGCCGTTTAAAACATGGTTCCAATCATAGCCCAGATTACCCAGATACCATGACACCACACCAACGCGGGTGTTGAACATAAACAGCCACAACACCCCGGCCACCGCGGGCGCAACGGCGTAAGGCCAGATCAGCAATGTGCGATAGATGCCTGCGCCTTTGATCAACCGATCGGCCACCACGGCCAAGAACAATGCCGGGATCATCGAACATAGCGTGACGAGGATGGAAAATATTGCGGTTGTGAGGAACGACGCGCGATAAAAGCTGTCACTCAGCAGGAATTCAAAATTGCCAAAGCCAACAAATCGGGACGACAGGCCAAAGGGATCAGGGATAAACAGCGATTGCCAGATTGCCTGACCTGCGGGGTAGAAAAAGAATACCGCAGAAATCGCGACTTGTGGTGCGATCAACAGTATTGGCAGCAACCAGCCGCGAAACGTAACGCGTTTTTCCATGATCCTGCCCCCGGTGTATGGTTAGGCAAGCCCATGACAGGCTTGCCCTATTTGCAACCGATTAACGGTTTGCGGTTTCAAAGCGACGCAGCAGTGCGTCACCGCGTGACTTGGCGCTGTCCATGGCTTCTTGGGCTGATTTGTCACCTGCCCAAATTGCCTCAAGCTCTTCGTCGATGATGCCGCGGATTTGGTCAAATGATCCCAAACGCAAGCCCTTGGAATTGGCCGTCGGTTCATTTGTGGTCATCTGGATCACAGCGATATCTGTGCCGGGGTTTTCGTCATAGAAACCAGCAGCGCGTGTTGCCTCGCCTGCCTCAGACGTGATTGGCAGGTATCCGGTGTTCTGGTGCCATGCGGCCTGAACATCCGAGGACGACAAATAGCTTAGGAATTCACCCGCACCTTTGTATTCTTCGTCTGAATGACCGGACATCACCCAAAGAGATGCACCCCCGATGATGGTGTTTTGAGGCGCGTTTCCAACACCTTCCCAATAGGGCAAGGGACGCACGTCAAACTCAAATTCAGCTTCTGAACTGATGCCTGCATATCCAGCAGAGCTTTCGGTGAAGAGCGCACAATCGCCCGCGCGGAAGTTTGCGCCACCTTCATTACGACGGCCCGTGTAGATGAATTTGCCATCCTTGGCCCACTCACCCATCGCCGTTAGGTGTGCAACTTGCGCCTCACCATTCAGCGCCAGTTCCGTATCCAGACCTGCGAAACCATTGTCTTGGGTTGCAAATGGCACGTCATGATAGGCCGAGAAGTTTTCCAGGTGAACCCAGCTTTGCCATGCAGTCACAAGCGGACATTCTTCGCCGCCAGCCTTCAAAGCATCCAGCGTTTCACCAACTTTCTGCCATGTGGACAGATCAGTATCAGGATCAACGCCAGCCGCTGTCATCGCATCGCGGTTTACCCACAAAACAGGCGTGGACGCGTTGAATGGCAGTGACAGCATGTCACCTTCTGTAGTGGTGTAATAGCCTTTTACCGCACCAATATAGGCGTCAGGATCAAACGCAGCACCGCTTTCTGCCATCACTTCATGTACTGGCTTAACCGCGCCGGGGGCGGCCATCATAGTGGCTGTCCCAACTTCAAACACCATCAGGATTTGTGGCTGTTCCTGGGCACGAAATGCGGCAATGCCTGCGTTCAATGTTTCAGAGTAGTTGCCCTTGTGGCTTTCTACGACGGTATAATCGCTTTGGCTTGCGTTAAAGTCCGCAACTTGCTCTTTGACCAGTTCACCAAGGCGGCCCGTAAAGGCATGCCAGAATTGTACTTCGGTCTGTGCCATCGCAGCGATTGGCGACAGAAAAGTTGATACGGCAAGTGCGCCGATTACAGATTTTTTCATATTCCCTCCCATGCACCGTTTCGGTGCGTTGTCAGATGATGCTTCGGGTCGCTGACCCGCATCGGTTGTTCGACTACGAAACGATACACCCCTTTAAACATAATTCAAGGCCACAAAATATTGAAAAAACATAACACTATGTTATGCCGATTCATACGATGGCCTATCGATAGCGAAAAGAGAATATTATGAAACAAGTCCCCAGATTGCGTCAGCTTGAGGCCCTTATGGCTGCGATTCAATACGGTTCTGTGACACTCGCCGCGAAAGAAATGGGAATTAGCCAACCCGCCGTCAGCCGATTGCTTGCGGACCTCGGGCACACCTTTGGGTTTCCATTGTTTGATCGACGCGACGGGCGGCTTGTCCCCACCCAAGAAGTGCGATTCTTGCAATTAGACATTCAACGGGTGTTGGAATTGATGGGGCAAATCGGTGAGACCAGCCAAAGCATCACAGCGCGCAAAGCAGGCCATATCAGGATCGCTTGTCTGCCAGGCTTTGCCACCAGCCACCTACCCGCTGTCATCGCCCAATTCTTAAAAGACCGCCCCGGCGTGAGCATCACAATTGAACCGGATCGTCCCGAACGCATTTTGGAATGGATGATCGACGAACACTTTGATTTTGGCATTACGGACGGATTTCGTGGCCACCCCGCCGTTCAAAGCAGCGACATTGATGTGCGTACCGTATGTATTTTGCCCGCTAAGCACCGCTTGGCTGACTACAGCGTGATTACCCCTGAGGATTTGAAAGACGAAAAACTGATACATACGCTCAAAGACAGCGACTTCTTCAAACGCTTGCTAAAGGCGTTTCAGGACAGCAACACAAAGCTGCTGACGTTGGTTGAAACACGCCAATTCACCGCCGCCTGTGAGTTGGTTCATCAAGGGGTTGGCCTTGCCGTGGTGAGTGAGCTCGACGCCATAAAGTTTGCCAGCGACACGGTTGTAATCCGCCCCTTCATGCCCGTGATCCCGCACCGTTTGTCACTGGTGCGCCCGGTTCAAAAGGCACCCTCCATGCTGACACTGGAATTTATGCATGCTTTCGAAGTCAGCCTAGAACCGTTTCGCATAAACATTGAAAGAGCTGTGAACTAACCTCGGTTCGATCAGGGCCTTGCCAAGATCGGATCTAAAATACTGTCTTTAAAATATAAATGGTGCGGGCGGTGGGACTCGAACCCACACGGGGCGAACCCCAACAGATTTTAAGTCTGGTATGTCTACCATTCCATCACGCCCGCGTTTGGGGATTTCCCCCGCGCGCAGATAAGCCCAAGAGGTGCCCGGTGTAAATGGCCTGTTGGTACGATCCTACTATCCGTCGCAAGAAGATTTATATATCTTTGCCTTTTAAGCCCAAGGGTGCGCCCTCGGCCAATAGTGCCGCTTCTGAAAGCCAAGGATTATTTTCCACCGCGATCAGCAATTGCGCGCGCGCTTCTTCCAAACGGCCCAGGTTCATCAATGTCAGTGCCCTACCTGATTGCGCAGCGACGTGATGGGGCTGCAAAACAAGAGCTGCATCCAAATCGACAAGCGCATTTGCGTGATCACCCCTCAGAAAATGAATATAAGCGCGTTGATTATAGCCTTCGGCATAGGTCGGGCAGTAGTCGATCAAACGATCATATTCCGTGATCGCACCTACAAAATCATAGGCATCTCGTCGCCCCATCCCGGCTTTTAGCACTTCTTGGGCTGCCTCATCAGGGGCGCGCAGCCACACTTGCCACATCTCATCAGACACTCTCCTGCCCGCATTCATATCTGGCGCGGCGTTCGCTTTGGCAATCAGGTTCAAAAGTTCTGCACTGGTGTCCTCAGGTTTGGGACACTCAGCAAAAGCCGGGGCTGCGATAACAGCCAATATAAACATCAATTTCATACCGTATCAGATGACGCGAACACCCCCTTGGTCAAGTCGCATCTGCCAACATGGTCTCTTTCACCGCCTCCATCGCCACATATGTCGAAGTATTGGATACATGCGGAAGCGACGAAATAGTTTCACCTAGAAAGCGACGATAGGCGGTCATATCTCGGGTGCGCACCTTGAGCAGATAGTCAAAATGGCTGGCAATCATGTGCGCTTGTTCAATCTCGGGCACCTTAGCAACGGCCGCGTTAAACGCCCTTAGCGCCTTTTCGCGGGTATCGTTCAAACGAACCTCAACAAAGGCCACATGATCTAGCCCCAAACGGATGGGATCAAGCAGCGCACGGTAGCCAAGGATCACCCCGGTTTCTTCCAGACGACGCAAACGCGCTTGGGTGGGTGACTTTGACAAACCGATGCGTTTGGCCAAGTCCGTAATGCTGATACGGCCATCCTCTGCAAGCACGGCGAGAATCGTTGAATCAAATCGATCCAGATCATACTGCTCTTTTTTCATGAAAAACCTTTCAAAAACACGACAAAAGACTGCACATTAGCCAATCATAAGGTGAAATTCCTTGTAAACCTAACATATATTAGACGAAACATCATATTGGAGCATGTTCATGGCCCACGACACATCCCTTTCTCTGCGTCATAAAATTGATGAAGGCACCTATGCTGACCCAAACGCAGTCTTGAACACTCTGGTAGACACAGCCGCCTTACCCGCGACCGAGCGCGCCGCGATCAGCGACAATGCCGCTGGGCTGGTGCGCGACATCCGCGGTGCAACATCGCCGGGCATGATGGAGGTATTTTTGGCCGAATATGGCCTCTCAACTGACGAAGGTGTCGCCTTGATGTGTTTGGCAGAGGCTCTGTTGCGTGTGCCGGATGCGGACACCATTGATGCCTTGATCGAAGACAAGATCGCGCCCTCTGATTGGGGCCGTCATATGGGACACTCCACATCATCCCTAGTGAATGCCTCGACATGGGCGCTGATGCTGACGGGCCGTGTTTTGGACGATGATCAGCCCGGCCCAGTGCGCCACTTGCGGGCTGCGATCAAACGCTTGGGTGAACCTGTAATCCGCACCGCTGTGTCACGCGCGATGAAGGAGATGGGGCGTCAGTTCGTTCTGGGTGAAGGCATCAATGCCGCCATGACCCGCGCAGCTGGTATGGAGAAAAAGGGATTTACGTACAGCTATGATATGCTGGGCGAAGCCGCACGTACCGAAGCAGATGCCAAACGCTACCACCTCAGCTATAGCCGCGCAATTTCCGCCATTGCAATCGCATGTAACGACCCTGACATCCGAAAAAACCCCGGCATTTCCGTAAAGCTGTCAGCGCTACATCCGCGGTATGAAATTGCCCAAGAAGAATCCGTGATGCGTGATCTGGTGCCGCGCCTGCGCGCACTAGCTTTGCTAGCGAAATCTGCGGGCATGGGCCTGAATGTGGACGCAGAAGAAGCCGACCGTCTTGCGTTGTCTTTGGACGTGATCGACCGCGTGATGGGTGAACCCGCTTTGGCAGGTTGGGATGGATTTGGCATCGTGGTGCAAGCATTTGGCCCCCGCGCATCTCGCGTGATTGACGCGCTTTATGACATGGCAAAACGCCACGACCGCCGCATCATGGTGCGTCTGGTGAAAGGTGCCTATTGGGATACCGAAATTAAACGCGCTCAAGTCGAAGGCGTTGAGGGGTTCCCGGTCTTTACACAAAAAGCCGCAACCGATGTGTCCTATATCGCCAATGCGCGCAAATTACTGGGCATGACGGACCGCATTTACCCACAATTTGCGACCCATAACGCACATACAGTCGCTGCTGTCCTGCACATGAGCGACGATCCAGAAGCTTACGAATTCCAGCGACTGCATGGCATGGGCGAAACCTTGCATAACCTTGTCATGCAGCAAAATGGCACCCGTTGCCGGATTTATGCCCCCGTTGGTGCGCACAAAGACTTGCTGGCTTATCTGGTGCGTCGCTTGTTGGAAAACGGTGCGAACTCTAGCTTTGTGAACCAAATCGTTGACGAAAATGTCCCACCAGAGGTGGTTGCCGCTGATCCGTTTGAACAGATTGGCACGTCGAATGTGAAAATTCCTACCGGGCCAGAAGTCTTCTTGCCCGGACGCGCCAATGCGATTGGTTTTGATTTGACCCATACGCCCACCCTAGCGGCAATTGAGTCTGCTCGCACACCGTTCAAAACCCATAAATGGGAGGCTACCCCCCTGCTCGCAGGTGAAGCGAAACCACAAAAAGCCGTCAAAGTGATGAACCCGGCCACCCCAAACAAATCCCCCGGCACAGTGCGCAATGCATCGATGGAAGACGTTGCCTCGGCGCTGGAAAACGCTGCCCCTTGGGATGCGCCACTGGCCACCCGCCGCTCCGTTCTGCTTAAGGCCGCTGATCTGATTGAAGAAAACTATGGTGAAATCTTTGCTCTGCTCACCCGTGAGGCCGGCAAAGGCCAACCCGATTGCGTAGCTGAATTGCGCGAAGGCGTTGATTTTCTGCGCTATTATGCGGGGCAAGCCACCAACACCCCGGCGGCTGGCATCTTTACCTGTATCTCACCGTGGAACTTCCCCATGGCGATCTTCTGTGGCCAAATCTCGGCGGCTTTGGCTGCGGGCAATGCTGTCTTGGCAAAACCCGCTGAACAAACACCATTGGTCGCGCATTTCACCATCGGATTGATGCACAGGGCGGGTGTCCCTCTCAGCGCATTGCAACTCTTGCCCGGAGGCGGCGAGGTCGGCGCGGCGCTCACCTCTGATCCGCGCATTGGCGGCGTGGCCTTTACCGGGTCTACCGCCACTGCCATGCGCATCCGCGCAACGATGGCTGATCACTGCGCCCCCGGCACACCGTTGATTGCCGAAACCGGCGGCCTGAACGCGATGATCGTGGACAGCACTGCATTGCCCGAACAGGCCGTTACTGCGATTGTCGAATCTGCGTTCCAATCTGCGGGCCAACGCTGTTCGGCCCTGCGCTGCCTGTATGTCCAAGAAGACATCGCAGAAGACCTTACCAAAATGTTGATTGGTGCCATGCAGGCATTGAGCATGGGCGACCCTTGGAAACTGTCCACTGACGTTGGCCCAGTTATCGACGAACTGGCCCGCAAAGGCATCTCAGACCACGTTGACGCCGCCCGCACCGAAGGTCGTGTGATTGCTGAAATGCAAGCACCCGAAGGCGGGACATTCGTTGCCCCTGCCATCCTCAAGGTGAATGGCATTGGTGACATGAAGCGAGAAATCTTTGGCCCGATCCTGCACCTTGCGACGTTTAAATCACATGAATTGGACAAGGTCATCGATGACATCAACGCCACAGGATACGGGTTAACCTTTGGTCTGCACACCCGTATTGATGACCGCGTGCAGCATGTGTCCGAACGTATTGAAGCGGGCAACGTCTATATCAACCGCAACCAAATTGGGGCGATTGTGGGTAGTCAACCCTTTGGGGGTGAAGGGCTTTCTGGAACTGGCCCAAAGGCAGGCGGCCCAAACTATCTGCCGCGTTTCAGCGCGCCTGATCTACAAGAGCCGTCAAGTGAATGGGAGACAGCACAACACAACCTGCCAGCATTGCCGCGCCCAGATACCAAGCCAATCGAAACCCTATCGATGCCTGGGCCAACAGGTGAATCCAACCGCCTGACCACCCTACCGCGCGCGGCATTGCTGTGTATGGGTCCGGGGCAGGAAACTGCCTATGCACAGGCACGGGCGGTGGCAGCACTTGGTGGTCATGCGATTGCAGCAACAGGCCAGATTGACCCTGCCGCACTGTCGAATGGCCCTGCTTACGGCGGCGTCCTGTGGTGGGGCGACGCAGATACGGCACGCCAGATCGAACAGGCATTGGCCAAACGTAGCGGCCCGATCTTGCCTTTAATCCGCGGACTTCCAGATACGGCACGTGTACGCGCAGAGCGACATGTCTGCGTAGATACCACAGCCTCCGGTGGAAACGCGGCTCTGCTAGGCGCGGCTGGATAATCAGAATGGCCCCGGTTTAACCTCCGGGGCCTCTTGACCCGATGCGTGCAATCGCTCAGCGTGCGGACATGTTTCCAATACGCGATCACAACCCGTCCGGGCGCACGCCCTATGTCACTTATGCGCTGATGTTCGCGAACATCGCAGTGTTCCTGAGCTATGTGACGATCCTATCGGACAACCGCGCAACCTATGATTTTTACAACACCTGGGCTTTAGTGCCTGCGAAACTATCCTATGGGGATGGATACGCAGGGCTGATCACGTCGATGTTTCTGCATGGTGGCTGGCTTCACCTCGCGGGTAACATGCTGTTTTTGTGGATATTTGGTGACAACATCGAAGATGAGATGGGCCATATCCCCTACTTGTTATTCTATCTTGCCTGTGGTGTTGCTGCGGGCCTTGGCCAAGTCGTGACCGAACCATCTTCTATCGTCCCTATGGTGGGCGCATCAGGCGCCATTGCCGGGGTGATGGGCGGATATCTGTTGCTCTATCCCAAAGCCAAAGTAGATATCTTGATCATCTTTATCGTATTTTTCCGCATCTTCCCAATCCCGGCATGGATCATGCTGGCGATTTGGTTTGCCATGCAGTTTTTTGGTGGCTTGGCGTCGGACACCTCGCAAGGTGGGGTCGCCTATTGGGCACATGCTGGCGGATTTATCGCAGGTCTAGTTCTTACCATCCCCTTCTGGCTGCGCCGGGGTGGGGTCACGTTTTGGAGTCGCACAGACGGCCACCCCCCACATCCACCTGCAACATATCCAACAATAAAAAGCAGTATTCCCAGGATCAAACGCAAATGAGTGATCCGTCGATGAACGTGCGCGCCACCTGTCATTGTGGTGCCGTCAAACTAGAAGCCACCCTGCCCTTTGGGTTTGACGATATCGGCCGCTGTACCTGTTCGTTTTGTGCACGCCGCCAAGCTGCGGCTGTGACCGCCATCGCGAGTTCCGTAAACGTGCTAAAGGGTGCAGACAACCTAACGCTATACAGTTGGAACACGCATACTGCGCAGCATTATTTTTGCAAAACTTGTGGAATTTACACACACCACAAGCGCCGCGCTGATCCCAGCCAATGCGGGGTCAACCTAGGGTGCATTGAGGGCGTAAATCCTTGGGATTATGATCCCATCCGTTGGTCGGATGGCATCAATCACCCGTCAGATCGCTAAGGGTTCGTTACCCCCTTAGCATAGCAGATGTTAGCCCCGAACAATTTTCGCAAAGCCAGAGAAAATTGCGTCGTTTGAACAAACGATCTCACCATCACTAACGACATCACCGCCCGATTTCATCGGCTCAACCAAACCACCGGCCTCTTTGGCAATGATCACGCCAGCGGCCAAATCCCATGGCTTTAGACGGCGTTCCCAGAATCCATCATAGCGACCCGCAGCCACATAGGCCAAATCAAGCGATGCCGCGCCCCAGCGCCGCACACCCGCACAAACCGGCAGTAAACGCGCAAGGTCTTGCAATGTATCAGGCAGGTCCGCGCGCCCAGCAAATGGCAATCCGGTTGCAAAAATCGACTCGATCATCCGGTGCCGACCCGAAACACGGATGCGCGTTTCATTCATCCATGAGCCTGCGCCCTTTTCAGCAAAGAACATCTCGTCCTTAGCTGGGTCATATACAACCCCCGCTATGATCTGACCTTTATGCTCTAGCGCGATTGAAACAGCCCAGTGCGGCAGCCCGTGCAGGAAATTCGTGGTGCCATCAAGTGGATCAACAATCCAACGCCGTGTTGGGTCTTGGCCCTCTTCTTCGCCACCTTCCTCGGCCAGCCAGCCGTAGGTGGGGCGCGCGCCCATCAGGTCATCCTTGAGGATCTTTTCAGCGCCAATATCGGCCTTGGTGACAAAATCCCCAGCGCCTTTGACCGACACCTGCAAATTTTCAACTTCACGGAAATCTTTGATCAACGCCCGGCCCGCACGGCGTGCCGCTTTGATCATGATGTTGAGATTTGCACTGCCAACCATTGTCCGCATCCTTTGACTAATCAGGGGCTGCGTATAGGCGCGACGCAGGCAATTGCCAAGGGGGTGCAACGCAAACGGCAGGCAGAGATATCGCCCACCCTAAAACGACTGTAGTTTACGCGCCTCTTGTCCGGCTAACTTCAGCAACTGATCCATGAATGGCTTACCCAAATCGTCACTGCGCACCGCTGCAAACAACCTGCGTGTGACGCCATTCTTGGTGAGGGGGCGCGTGACATAATCAGAGCTGTATTTAACCTCGCGCACCACCCAGTCGGGCAAGACTGACACGCCCCTATTTGAAGCAACAAGCAATAAAATAACGGCTGTCAGTTCCACTTGGCGGATTGATGCGGGTTCAACTTTGGCCGGAATAAGCAACTGGCTGAACACATCAAGGCGGGTGCGTTCAACCGGATATGTGATCAGCGTTTCACCGCGAAAATCGACCGCATCTACGTAAGGTTTGGCAGCCAAGGGATGGGTGCTGGCCGCCACAAACACCGCATTATAATCAAAAAGCTCAACAAATTCGACGCCGGGCAATTCCTCAGGATCGGAACTGACCACCAGATCGACTTCTTCGCGCAACAGTGCGGGCAATGCGTCAAAGGCAAGGCCCGGGCGGATATCGACATCGACGTCCGGCCAGGAACGGCGGAACTGTTCCAGCACCGGGAACAGCCATTCAAAACAGGCGTGACATTCAATCGCGATGTGCATGCGACCGGTACTACCATCGCGCAACCCGCTAAATTCGTCCTGCAATGCCTGTACTTGCGGCAAAACCTGCATCGCCAGCTTGAGCAACCGTTGACCTGCCGGCGACAGCTTGAGCGGTTTGGAACGGCGCACAAACAATTCCACCCCCGCTTGATCCTCTAACCCCTTCACTTGATGGCTCAACGCAGATTGCGTGATATTCATTTGCTCTGCGGCACGCGCCAACCCGCCAGCTTCGTGAATGGCCTGAATGGTACGCAGATGGCGAAACTCGATATGCATATTGAGGCAAACCTCATGTTCAAGATGAAAGTTATGAATTTGTCTCACATTCACTTTCGTGAGACAAGGGGACAACTTAAAAACAAGGATCAGTCCAATGACCACGCCCAATGTATCTTTTGAAGTATTCCCACCGCGCACCGTCGATGCGGCCTTCAAACTCTGGGACGCGGCGCAGGCGTTGGCCCCTCTGTCACCGCGCTTTTTCTCAGTGACCTACGGCGCTGGTGGCACGACTCGTGATCTAACGCATGATTCAGCCCACGTTTTGCGCCGTACATCCGGCCTGCCTGTCGCGGCACATCTAACCTGCGTTGGGGCCAGCCGCGCAGAAACTTTGGAAGTGGCTGATAGCTTTGCTGAGGTTGGCGTAACAGACATTGTTGCCCTGCGCGGTGATCCAGAAGATGCCGCCGCCGGATTTATCCCGCACAAGGACGGGTTTAATGATAGCTGCGAATTGATCGAAGCCCTGGCTGACACCGGAAAATTCAACATCCGTGTGGGTGCCTACCCTGATCCGCATCCCGAAGCATCTGACCAGCAAGCCAACATTGAGTGGCTTAAGCGCAAGTTTGATGCGGGCGCAGATGAAGCGTTGACGCAGTTCTTTTTCGAAGCGGATACCTTCCTACGGTTCCGCGATGCATGCGTAAAGGCAGGCATCGACAAGCCGATCACGCCGGGCATCTTGCCCATCGTGAATTGGAAATCTGCGCGCAAATTTGCAGATCGTTGTGGCGCGCACATCCCTGATTGGGTGGATCAAGCCTTTGAGGCCGCGGTACGTGATGACCGTCATGATCTGCTTGCCACTGCGATGTGCACAGAGTTGTGCAGTGATTTAATTGATGAAGGCGTCGAAAACCTGCACTTTTATACACTGAACCGCGCTGATCTGACACGCGATGTGTGTCGTGCTTTGGGTGTGACGCCACAGGTCACTCTGTCAGACGTTGCGTAATTTACGGCGTAACACCTTGCACTTACGGACAAACCTCATAGCATCTTCGGCAGCACCCTGCCGGAGATTTTCTTTTGCCCCATATCGCACAATCACTTGATGATCTGTTGAGCCAATCCGAGATTTTGAGTCTATCTGGCCTCGAATTCATGCAGAAAATTTTGGACGGTACAAACCCCGGACCACCAATTGGGCAAACCATGGGCTATGCTTTGCACGCGGTTGAAGACGGTCGTGTGACCTTTCGTGGCGCGCCAGAATTCAATGTAACTAACCCTGTCGGCACGGTGCATGGCGGTTGGTATGGTACGTTATTGGACAGTGCGATGGCCTGTGCCGTCATGACAAAAGTACCCCGCGGATCGGTGTATACTACGCTGGAATACAAAATTAACATTTTGCGTGCGATCCCGCTTGGCACTCAGATCGATTGCGTTGGCACCATTGATCACGTTGGTCGTTCAACAGGTGTGTCACACGGTGAAATTCGCGGTGTCGCAGATGGCAGGCTTTATGCCACGGGTTCGACAACCTGCATCGTGATGAAGTTGGTCTAGGATTTCGCAGCGCCCAGCGGCCAACTGAATTTGCTTAACACACGGCTTTTGACAGCATTACGCTCACGTTCCCCGACACTTTCATGCAGTCGCTCTGAGGGGTCTTTGCCAACGATCCGCTTGCGCCGGGTCATGAATATTTTGCCAAACCCACGCCAATTTCCCGCCGACGGCGCGCTGGCATCCTGCGGAAAGCGCAATTTCCACCCCCCTGGCAACGGCAGCCCACATTCTTCAGCGCGCGCGAGAATCCAAACCAATGGGATATTCGACAAGGGACGTGCCGCCTCGTATCCGTTGAGTTGCCCACCAACATCACCGTGACTGCCTGGAAACCAAACTTGTTCAACACGCCCTTCAAAACCCGCATGGGATTCCCAAAGGACGGGCTTATAGGCGACACGAGATTCATTTAACGCCAGCGCATGAAATCCATTTTTGACGACACCACTGAGGTCATGGTTGTGAAACGCATGAAGATGCTCTGACAGCCGCCAAAACACCGGCGCATTGATACCAAGTGATTTGACGGTATCCCAGACGCCAATCATCTCAACCTCAGCGGTTTGATGGCAATAGGCTTTGGAAAATGTCGCTGCGGCATCGCCGTCAGGGGCACATTCGTAGTGGCGGTAAACGTCGCGAATTTTGCGTTCTGTGGCGTGTTCGGCGCGCAAAAGACCAACTTGGTCAATCACTCCGGCAAGGCTGCGCACCGCGTAGGCACCGCGCGAATACCCAAGCAAATAAATCTGATCCCCGGGATGATATCGTGACGCAAGGTAGCCATATGCGCGTCTGATTTGGCGGTTAATTCCCTTGCCCATCACCACGTCTCGCGTACTGCGCCAATCGATCCATTGCAGGCCAGGCTCGTAATAAATCGACAATTTACTACCCATTTCGCAGGCTAATTTATACGCTAAACCAGCATTGGTTTCAAAGCCCGGCTCAAGCGACGACATCGTGCCATCCAATATGATCACATGAGTAACCGCCCCACGGCGCGGTCCAAAATCTGTAGGAGGTCTGCGCCAAAGGCTCCCAAACAGGCGGCGCAACAACGGGCTGGTACTGGTTTTTTCGCTCACATCTGTGCCTTTACCATTTCCCTGATCTTTGCTGCTTTTTCAAAGTGGTTCAATTTATGGGTCTTGATCCACCATGTTGCGGCTTCCATCAATGCATCAGGATCATCGTTACGATTGGCAAAGAAGGCATAGAATGACAGACCAACGCCATCACCCTTTTGGGCGATCTTTGCATCGCAGACTGCAATCACTTTGTCACGCAATACTGCCCTCATCCAAATCCCATTTCTAAGCAAAACTGGTCGCTTTGCCCTATATCTCCAAGGGAAATGGCTGTCTTAGTCTGCTGCGTGTGTGTCACAGTTTAACAATTCCCATACTCTGTGCGGTGTGAAAGGCATATCCGCCTGTCGCACCCCATGTTCCCACAGCGCGTCTTGCACCGCATTTGAAACAGCGGCCATGGACCCCACTGTACCCGCCTCGCCGCACCCTTTGATGCCCATAATATTGGCAGTGGACGGGACAGGTTCAGATATAAACTTAATATTAGGCAAATCTGCGGCACGCGGCATGGAATAGTCCATGAACGATGCCGTGAGCAATTGACCGTCGTCGTCATAGACAACACGTTCTTGCACGGCTTGCCCCACCCCTTGAGCAATCCCGCCATGCACTTGGCCCTCGGCCAGCATCGGATTGATAAGATTGCCAAAATCATCAACGACCGTATAACGGTCTGTAACCACCACGCCTGTCTCTGGATCGACAACCACCTCTGAAACATGCACGCCATTGGGAAAACTGCGCGCCTCAAGCTTCACGCGTTCTTGATAGGTCATCAGGTCGTCACGGCCCTTTGCGCGCGCCATTTCTGCGACCTCTAGCATCGTTGGGGTCAGGTTAGATCCCTCAGCCCGGAACCGTTCATCATCAAAGGCAATTGCGTTTGCTGGAACGCCCATTTCATCTGCCAGAAACGCAGTGAACTTTTCAGTTATTCTTGCCACTGCCGCCAGCGTCGCACTGTTCTGTGTGGTCACGGAACGCGACCCGCCTGTACCCCCACCCTGTTTGATCAGATCACTGTCGCCCTGAACGACGTTGATTATATGTGCTGGGATACCCGTCTGATCGCTCAGGAAATGGGCATAAACCGTTTCATGGCCCTGTCCGTTACTTTGGGTGCCGACATAAATCGTCACGCTGCCATCCTTTTCAAAGACCACCTTGGCCCCTTCGGCAGGATCGCCCAAAATGCTTTCGATATAGTAACACACGCCCAGCCCGCGCAGCAGGCCGCGTTTGGCATCGCTGGCTTTACGCGCAGCAAATCCGGCGCGGTCTGCTTCCTGTTCAATGCGGGTCAACAAGCGATCAAATTCACCCACGTCATATGTTTCACCTGTCGCGGCCATGTAGGGCATCTGATCAGATTTGATGAAATTGATCCGGCGCAACTCCCATGGGTCCACACCAAGCTCACGTGCGGCGCGATCAATCAATCGCTCAAGCACATAAATCGCTTCGGGGCGTCCCGCACCGCGATAGGCATCGACCTGCGCAGTGTTGGTGTAATACCCCTCAACCTGCAACCACGTGGTCTGCACGTCATAGACACCCGCCAAAACCCGACTGAACAGTGAGGTTTGGATGACCTGCGCAAACTGCGAATTATACGCCCCCAGATTGCATTTCGTCTGTACGCGGTAGGCGATGATCTTGTGATTTTCATCAAAGGCGAATTCGGCAAAGGACGTCAAATCGCGCCCAGCACTATCGCTCAACATGGCTTCGGTCCGCTCTGACATCCAGCGCACGGGACGGCCCAGCACCCGCGCAGCGGCCGCAATACACAGATACTCAGGATGGCCCATGCCCTTCATGCCAAACCCGCCGCCTGTGTCAGGGTTTGTGACACGCACGTTTTTAGGGTCGAGGCCAAAAGCCTTAACCAGATTGTCCTTGGGCACCCAAACGCCTTGGCCGTTGTTGGCAAGGTGCAACCGCGTGCCATCCCATTCGGCATAACAGCCACGCGGCTCCATCGAGTTCACGATGATACGGTTGTCGCCAACCTCAAGCGAAACCGTTTTCGCGGCATTGTCAAAGGCGGCCTGCGTCGCGGCCTCATCCCCCATGCCCCAATCAAAGGCGCAGTTGTCTGGCGCTTGCGCGTGCAGCGCCTCGCCACCTTTGGAAATATCCACCTTGGCAGGCAGGTCATCGACATCAAACATAATCAACTCGGCGGCATCGCGCGCCTGATCATAGGTATCGGCAATGATCAGAGCGACGGATTCACCAACAAAGCGCACTTTGTCTTTTGCCAGTACAGGACGCAGCGGTGCGGCCGCTTTGGTCCCGTCACGGTTGGTTAAAATTGATGCAGACATCCCCACTTTCATACCTGATGCTTCAAGGTCCGCGCAGGTAAGGACGGCATGGACCCCCTGAGCGTCGCGCGCATCAGCGACATCCAATTCGGTGATCACACCATGGGCGACAGATGAGCGGAAGAAATACGCATGTAACGCGCCATCCGGGGAAATATCATCGACATACCGGCCATGTCCGGTCAAAAACCGTACATCTTCGACCCGTTTGATCGACTGACTTTTGCCAAATTTTTCCATGATGTCCTGCCCTTGCCTGCCATAGCTGCACTCAAGCAGACTGTAGCGGGCAAAAGCGGACTGTCCAGTGCCGGGGCTTGAGGTCTAGGGCCTAGTCCAAGTCCGAGACCATCTCTACCTTTTGCACGCCATAGCCATTGAAGGCAGTGCTCATCGAAATCGAATATGCGCCCATGCCGCCAAAAAGCACATAATCGCCTGTGCAAGTATCTACTGGCAACGGCAGACCATCTGGCAAACGATCCAATGAATCGCATGTTGGGCCAAAAACAATGCGAGATGTGCTTTTGGCGGTGCGAGGGCCATTGGGGCCAAATACGCTTACCAATGCGCACAGCCCCATGTCGCGCAAATCCGGCAATCCGCCATATATTCCGTCATTTAAGAAAACCACATCACCACCCGCACGCATGCCCTTGATCCGCGTCGCCAACACGCAAGACTCTGCCACCATTGCGCGGCCCGGCTCACACAGAAGATCCGGCGCATCCGCACCAAATGCGGATGTCAGTGCCTTCTTAACACATGCAAACACCGCGCGATGATCTGGCGTACCAAAACCACGGTCTGCGGCGAACCCGCCGCCAATGTTAATCCGCGCCAGCGTCACCCCGGCCATCGCTGCGATGCGCGCTGCCTCAATCACATAGCTGCCCCATGCGGTCGGGTCGTTGCACTGCGTACCGGGATGGAAACACACAGAAGGTATAAACCCCATCGCCGCAACCTTGCGCAATATCTTGGCCGCCTCGTCCGGAGTCGCACCGAATTTTGACCCAAAATCATACGCTGCCCCCTTAATGGGCAAGGCAAAGCGTACAGCAACTTCTGCGTTCCGTGACACGCGGTCCAATTTGGCAAGTTCGCTCAGATCGTCTACCGACCAGCTCGCTACCCCAGCGGCGATACCCGCAGCAACCTCAGCCTCTGAGCGCACAGGATTGTTGTAATGCAAGACCGCCTGTGGACAGGCGGCACGCGCTGCTGCCATCTCTGCCGGGGACGCCACATCAAACGTGGTAATCCCAGCCGCCACCAAATTAGAAAGCACCTCAGCGCAGTCATTTGCCTTGACTGCATAGGTCACCAAACCCTCAAACTCCGCCTGAAATCGGCGCGCTGTCGCTTGCAGAACCGACGGTGCAAAAAACAAGATCGGCGCATCAGGAGCGTGCTGTGACAGGTAGGCGGTTGGGGTTGTGGTCAAAGGAAGAGAATGCTGCATCGGAACCTCACTACTGGCGTTTCCACCAATAAATCCAATTTAGATGTCGATATCACGCGTCAGATCGACTAATATGACAGTATCTTACATCATTATGACGATTCCGATATGCAATTAGACGAAACCGATCAAGCGTTAATCGCATCCCTGCAAACAAATGCCCGCCAGCCAATTGCAGATCTCGCGCGGATGCTTGGCCTTGCGCGCACAACCGTTCAGGCCCGTTTGGACCGCTTGGAACGTCAGGGCATTATCGCTGGGTACACTGTCCGGCTGGGGCAATCTGCGCAATCCATGCTAAGGGCCACGGCATTGGTCAGCATTGAACCCCGCAGCGGCCCTGCCGTTCTGGCCCGTTTGCGGTCTTTGCCTCGCGTTGAGATCGTACACACCACCTCTGGCCGCTTTGATCTGCTGGTGCAGATTGCCGCGGACACCACCCAAGAGCTAGATGAAACGCTGGACAAAATCGGTGAAGCACGTGGCGTCAAAAGTTCAGAAAGTTTGATCCACCTCAGTACCAAGCTGGACCGCAGTGGGTAAATTGTGCAACCCATTAGAAACAACAGTTACCACATCGGGAGCGGACCACATGGATCAAGTCAAATTCACCCAAATGAAAGACGGCACCCGCGCGGAATATGAATTCCTGACCGAACATGAGGTTGAGTACACCAAAGGCACCGCAGACCGCTTGTTGGATGCGCTGGTGTCACTGGACGAAAGCCTGTCTGGCTATCAAGTCACCCGCCTTGGCCATTCCCTGCAATCCGCCACGCGCGCGCACCGCGACGGCGCAGACATCGATTGGGTCGTCTCAACCCTTCTGCATGACATCGGCGACATCTATGCGCCCTACAACCACGATGAATACGCCGCCTCTATCATCCGCCCCTTTGTGCGCGAACAATGTGCATGGTGCGTGCAAACCCATGCGGACTTCCAAATGATCTATTATGGCCACCATCTTGGCGCGGACCCGAACAAACGCGACCGCCATAAGGGCAACGCCTATTTCGACGATTGTGTGGCTTTTTGCGAACGCTGGGACCAAAGCAGTTTTGACCCCGAATACGACACGCTGTCACTCGACTTTTTCCGGCCCTTGGTACGCGAAGTTTTTGCCCGCACCCCCTATGATCCAGCTGTGATCCGCCCCGGCGCGCGCGAACCGATGCAAAACGCCTAAAGCGACGGACGCCACCCTTTCCCTCGCGCGCCATGTCCGTTAGATCAGCATTCAAACGGATACGGGATGATGACCATGGCACTCGACAAGACATTTAACGCCGCAGAGGCCGAAGCGCGCCTTTACGCAGCATGGGAAAAAGCAGGCGCATTCAAAGCAGGTGCAAACGCCAGCCGCGATGAAACCTTTAGCATCGTGATCCCGCCGCCCAATGTCACCGGATCGCTGCACATGGGCCATGCGTTCAACAACACGCTGCAAGATATCCTGACCCGCTGGCACCGGATGCGCGGGTTTGACACGCTCTGGCAGCCCGGCACAGATCACGCGGGCATCGCGACGCAAATGGTGACTGAACGTGACATGGCCGCAAATGGAGAAGAAACCCGCCGCGAGATGGGTCGTGATAAGTTCCTAGACCGCGTTTGGCAGCAGAAAATTAAATCGCGTGGCACGATCATTGGGCAACTCAAGCGCCTTGGCGCAAGCTGTGATTGGGATCGCGAGGCGTTCACCATGTCCGGCGCGCCCAATGCACCTGCGGGTGAAGAGGGCAATTTCCACGACGCCGTGATCAAAGTCTTTGTTGAGATGTATAACAAGGGCCACATCTATCGCGGCAAACGTCTGGTCAATTGGGATCCGCATTTTGAGACAGCGATTTCTGATCTTGAGGTCGAATCCACCGAAGTTGACGGCCACATGTGGCATTTTAAGTACCCACTCGCGGTTAATCCTGAGACGGGTAAACGAGAGACCTATGAATACGTTGAGAAGGACGAGGACGGCAACGAGACCCTGCGCGAGACTCGCGACTATATCTCAATCGCCACCACGCGCCCGGAAACCATGCTGGGGGATGGCGCCGTTGCCGTTCATCCATCAGATGAACGGTACGCGCCAATCATCGGAAAACTATGTGAAATTCCGGTTGGACCAAAACAACATCGCCGGATGATCCCGATCATCACGGACGAATATCCGGACAAAGATTTTGGCTCTGGTGCCGTGAAAATCACCGGTGCGCATGACTTTAATGACTACGGCGTTGCCAAACGAAATGGCATCCCGCTGTATGCGTTGATGGACACACGCGGCGCGATGCGGGCCGATGGTTTGCCCTATGATCAGGCGACAGCACGTGCAGGCGCGATTGCCGATGGGTCCGAGGAAGCGCCCGTTGATGCGACAGAGATCAACCTCGTGCCAGACGACTATCGCGGCCTTGATCGTTTTGAAGCGCGTAAGAAAGTCATTGCAGAAATCACCGCCGAAGGTCTGGCCGTTATGGTCTCTGTCCCCGTCATCGACGAAGAGGACGGGCAGGAAAGCTCCAAGCTGATCCCCTTCGTCGAAAACAAGAAAATCATGCAGCCGTTTGGCGATCGCTCCAAAGTGGTGATTGAGCCGATGCTGACCGATCAATGGTTTGTGGATACCGCCAAGATTGTTGGGCCCGCGATTGACGCGGTCAAGAATGGTGAGGTCACGATCCTGCCCGAGCAAGACAAGAAGGTGTATTTCCATTGGCTGGAGAACATTGAGCCGTGGTGTATTTCCCGCCAGTTGTGGTGGGGGCATCAGATTCCAGTTTGGTATGGGCCGAAAATTGAAGATTCATTTGGATTTGCAATAGTCGGTCAAGAGGTTGCTTTTTGTGGGATAAATGAAACCGATGTGCGCGAGTTAGCCCAGAAGCACTATTCAAAGATCATTGGCACCGACGTTGACATAACCTTCGACGACTTTGTTCCACCTATTCAAGGTGCTGAGGATATTGCGATCGGTCGACCAGCAAAGACAGCCGCTTATCCGACAGATATCGACGGAAGAACCTCAATATCACTTCATCGCGACCCCGACGTCCTAGACACATGGTTCTCCTCCGGCCTCTGGCCCATCGGCACGCTTGGCTGGCCCGAAGAAACGCCAGAACTCAAAAAATACTTCCCCACCTCGGTTCTGATCACCGGGTTCGACATCATCTTTTTCTGGGTCGCCCGGATGATGATGATGCAATACGCCGTAACCGATCAAAAGCCTTTCGACACTGTCTATGTCCACGCGCTGGTGCGCGATGAAAAGGGCAAGAAGATGTCGAAATCGCTCGGCAATGTCCTCGACCCGCTTGATCTGATTGATGAATTTGGTGCCGATGCGGTGCGCTTTACCGTGACGTCGATGGCGGCGATGGGGCGTGACCTGAAGCTCTCGACCGCGCGTATTCAGGGATATCGCAACTTTGGCACCAAGCTGTGGAATGCCCACCGCTTTGCCGAAATGAACGATGTGTTCACGGACACAGCCGCGGTGATGCCAAAACCACAAGCGACATTGAACAAGTGGATCGTCGGGGAAACCGCGCGTATCCGCGAAGATGTGGATGCGGCACTGGCGAACTACCGCTTCAACGATGCCGCCAACACGCTGTATGCCTTTGTCTGGGGAAAGGTCTGTGACTGGTATGTGGAACTGTCCAAACCGCTGTTGCAGGACGACGCACCAGAGGCCGCAGAGACGCGCCAAACCATGGCGTGGGTGTTGGATCAATGCCTCATCATGCTGCACCCGATCATGCCGTTCATCACCGAAGAATTGTGGCAAACCACCGCCAAGCGCGACAAGATGTTGGTCCATGCTGATTGGCCGACCTATGCAACTGCTGACCTGCTGGACGCTGATGCAGACCGTGAACTCAACTGGGTGATTGGCCTGATCGAAAGTATCCGCTCTGCGCGTGCGCAGATGCATGTCCCTGCGGGCCTGAAGGTGCCGATGATCGTCACAGAAATGGACGCGGCGGGCCAAGCGGCATGGGATCGCAATGAGGCGATGATCAAACGTCTGGCGCGAGTCGAAAGCCTTGAAAAAGCGGATGAATTCCCGAAAGGCACCGTTGCGATTTCTGCACCGGGCGCGACGTTTGGGTTGCCGTTGGCAGGATTGATCGACATTGACGCCGAAAAAGCGCGTTTGCAAAAGTCGCTTGATAAGCTGGCCAAGGAAATTGGTGGCCTGAACGGA
>CALKXT010000114.1 GCA_938003685.1 uncultured Sulfitobacter sp.
CACGCCGACGATACCGCCGGGGGGCAGATCAAAGCTGAGGTTTTCGATCAGCTGCTTATCGCCCATGTGTTTCTTGAGGCCAGTGACTTCGATCACTTTATTGCCAAGGCGTGGGCCGTTGGGAATAACGATCTGGGCGCGGGTCAGTTTTTCGCGCTCTGACGCGTCGGCCATTTCGTTATAGGCGTTGATCCGGGCCTTTGATTTCGCTTGGCGGGCTTTGGCGCCTTGACGCATCCATTCAAGTTCACGTTCCAGTGTTTGCTGCTTGGATTTATCCTCTCGGGCCTCTTGGGACAGACGTTTGGCCTTGGCCTCTAGCCAGTCAGAATAGTTGCCCTCGTTCGGGATACCCTTGCCGCGGTCCAGTTCCAAGATCCAAGAGGTGATGTCATCAAGGAAATAGCGGTCGTGGGTGACGATCAGGATTGTGCCTTTGTAATCAATCAGGTGCTGTTGCAGCCACGCGATTGTTTCGGCGTCAAGGTGGTTGGTCGGTTCATCGAGCAGCAGCATGTCGGGCGCTTCGAGCAGCAGCTTGCACAGTGCGACGCGACGGGCCTCACCGCCTGATAGGTCCTTGATGTTGGCGTCATCAGCGGGGCAGCGCAGGGCTTCCATGCTGACGTCAATTTGGCTGTCGAGATCCCAGAGGTTCTGGGCGTCGATGTCGTCCTGAAGTTTCGCCATCTCGTCGGCTGTTTCGTCCGAGTAATTCATCGCCAATTCATTGTAGCGGTCCAGGATCGCCTTTTTGTCGGCCACGCCGAGCATCACGTTTTCACGCACGGTCAGGGTTTCATCCAGCTTTGGTTCCTGCGGCAGGTAGCCAACTTTTGCGCCTTCAGCCGCCCATGCCTCACCTTGGAAATCCTTATCAAGGCCCGCCATGATTTTCAAAAGCGTCGATTTACCCGCGCCGTTAACGCCAACCACACCGATTTTTACGCCGGGTAGGAAGTTTAGGTGAATGTTTTCAAACGTCTTTTTGCCACCAGGATAGGTCTTGGAGACACCGGACATGTGGTAAACGAATTGATAGGCGGCCATGGGAATATTCCGTTCTGGTCAAATGGGGTTTTGCCCTGCAATATCGCGCGGATGAGACAAGATCAACGCACAGCGTTTTGGCGCAATTTGTTAGGTGGACTGCTAGCGGTGGGTTTGGCGGCGTGCAGTACGGCTGTGCAATTGTCACAACCACCGAACCTGTATGTGGATGGGCAGAATTATCCATCCACGCTGGTGCCCAAGCCGTTGCAGGTTTTATCGCCGCCGATCTTTTATGTGACGGATCGCAAGCCAGTGCTGCGCGATGGGCAGGTCAGCGGTTATGGGTCTGAAAGATCTGATGCGATGGCGTTTGGTGCAGCAGAGGTACATTTTGGCGCTGCGGGGTGGGACGATCTGGTTGCGCGTACCCATGTGGATCGGGCCGGCAAGATATCGAGGCTGGACGTTAAAGGTTTGCGCGAATTGGTGCGCTTTACCGATATCCCGCTCGGCACTGAACGGCGCGACGGTCAGTTGCGTGTTCTGACAGATGCTGAGGCAGAATATAAGGAGCGTACGCAGGCGTTTCAGGCGGCGATTCGCGATGAGGTGCGTCGTACGGGCAATGGGCGTGTGTTGGTTTATGTACACGGCGTCAGCAACGGATTTGAGGATTCACTGCAAACGCTTGCCAACCTTTGGCATTTCTCGGGGAGGCGTTCTACACCGATCGCGTTCAGTTGGCCGGCTGGGAATAGTGGGGTTTTGGGCTATTTCCGCGATCGTGAAGCGGGAGAGTTCAGCGTGTACCACGCCAAAGAGTTCCTGCGTATGGTTGCAGCTATCCCAGAGGTGGAGGACATTGATATCGTCGCACATTCGCGGGGCACGTCCGTGATGACGCAGGCGCTGCGCGAGATGGTTATCTTTTATCGGGGCCGGGGCGTTGCGCCGAAATTGGCAATGAAAACGGGTACATTGATCCTTGCAGCACCCGATCTTGATGTGGGTGTTGTGCGCCAGCGGTTGGTGTCAGAACGATTTTCTGAGGCGTTCGAACAGGTCAATATCTATGTTAATCCTGATGATGTTGCGCTGCGTTTGTCATCGTTTTTGACCAAACACCCCCGTATTGGTGCCGCGACAACCGAAGATTTCAAGATTGGTGAAGTGCAAGGTCTGCGCAAACAAGAGTTGATTCATATTATCCGGGTTGAAGAAACGGCGAGTGGTGACAGTCATTCGTATTTTCGTGGCAATCCAGCGGTGTTGTCCGACATTGTCTTGGCATTGCGCACCCGGGCTTTTCCCGGTGGCACCTTGCGGCCATTGGAAGAGGATCCTGATGCGATCTGGCGGTTGCATCCAAATTACCCGTTGGATCGCTTGCCCAATGTTGAATTCGAATCAATTAGATGAATGGATTTAAGGCGCTTATTGAAGGCTATGCTCAACCGGGTGTGGTTGCGGAAATATTGCTGCGGCCAGAACGCTTGAAAACGCCTTTTAATGTCCAAGCGGCCGACGTCAGTGAAGACGGTGTAATTGGAGATCATGGGCGGCCCGGCAAACGTGCCGTGACCTTAATCCAAGCCGAGCATTTGTCTGTTATTGGTGTGATGTTGGGGCGTGATCCGATAGATGCCCATGTGCTTCGCCGCAACTTTGTTGTCTCTGGCTTGAACCTAAACGCGCTCAAAGGGCGGCAGGTACAGATCGGCAAGGCAGTTTTGGAAGTCACTGGAATGTGCGCGCCTTGCAGTCGTATGGAAACAGCATTGGGTAAGGGCGGTTATTCTGCGATGCGCGGGCATGGTGGATGGTGCGCCGCAGTTTTGCAGGCTGGGCCCGTGTCTGTTGGTGATGAAGTATGGCCCCTTCCGGTGCTATCAAATTCAGATGGCGCTAAATAAAAGGCTAAATACATCTTGAAGTCACCAAAAAAAGGCGAAATTCACCTCTATATGTGAAAATTTCAGTCGATTTATTGTTCGCCTTCTTGTTAGTCTTTACTCAACTTGTGATGGATTGCTACATTGCGACACCACACAGGGATAGAGGCCGTTTTGCTTTCACACCATTTCAGGTGTGAGCGTCGAACGGTATAAAAACAGGGAAATAACATGTCAAAAACCACAATTGTTGTGGGTCTGGACGGGTCAGATGCAGGTGCGCGCGCACTGAATTTTGCCAAGGCTCAGGCCAAACAAATAGGCGATTGCACAATCGCCATTTGTTATGTGATCGAATGGTCGCCGTTTTCTTTTCAAACAGCAGAAGAGAACGCAGCGCGGCACAAACGGCGCGAAGAAGAATTGGCTATGGCCCGTGACCGCGTTCTGGACCCCGCTGTGAAAGAGACTGAAGCGGCTGGTCATGCCGTTGAAGGAGTTATCATGCACGGCGATGTTGCGGATATTCTTGATGATCTCGCAAAAAAGCATAACGCGTCGCAGATTGTCGTGGGCCGGGTTGGCGCACGGGGTTTGAAAGAGCGTTTGTTCGGTGGCGTTACCGGACGTTTGGTGGCCGCAGCCAGCGTGCCTGTCACGATCATTCCTTGAACCGAAGGTGAGCAACATGAAACAATTTATTCAAACGGGGATGGCCGCCGCGGCACTAAGCATCCCTACGATGGCTGCAGCCCAAGAGGCCGGTAGCATGGACCAAAAGATCAACGATCTCTTTGCCGGATCAACTGGCTGGTTCGTTAATCTGATTTTTGCCCCAATCCCCGGCACTGCCTTTCCGTGGATTGTGATGTGGTTGGTTATCGGCGCGTCAATCTTTACGATCTACTTTGGCTTTATCCAGATCAAGGCATTTGGCCATGCGATTTCATTGGTTAAAGGTGACTATTCTGACCCCAACGATGCGGGTGAGGTTAGCCACTTTCAGGCCCTAGCCACAGCTCTTTCGGGTACGGTTGGCCTTGGGAACATTGCTGGTGTGGCCGTAGCGGTAGGTATTGGTGGCCCAGGTGCCACATTCTGGATGATCCTTGCGGGTCTTTTGGGTATGGCATCAAAGTTTACTGAATGTACGTTGGGTGTGAAATATCGCAACGAATATCCGGATGGGGCGGTCTCTGGTGGACCGATGTATTACATCTCAAAAGGGTTTGCGGAGCGCGGCATGCCGGGCGGCAAGTTCCTTGCGGTCTTGTTTTCGATCTTTTGTATCCTTGGTGCATTGGGTGGCGGTAACATGTTCCAAGCCAACCAAGCGCATGCCCAAATCTCGGGCATTGTTGGTGACTATCCTGGCTGGATCACAGGCATCATCTTTGCTGGTGTGGTTTTTGCGGTCATCGTTGGTGGTATCAAATCCATCGCTCAAGTGACGGAAAAGGTCGTACCATTCATGGGTATCCTTTACGTGGCAGCCGCATTGGTGGTTTTGCTGGTTAATTACGACCAGATCGGTTGGGCCTTTGGTCAAATCTTTGCCGGTGCCTTTACTGGTCTTGGTGTTGCTGGTGGCTTTGTTGGTGCCTTGATTCAAGGTTTCAAACGGGCGGCGTTCTCGA
>CALKXT010000115.1 GCA_938003685.1 uncultured Sulfitobacter sp.
TGATAACCGGTGCAGCGGCAGATATTGCCGTCCAGATAGTGGCGCACGTCAGCCTCAGTTGGTTTTGGGTTGTCTTTCAGCAGGGCCGCCGCTGACATTACCATGCCCGGTGTGCAGAACCCACATTGCAATCCGTGGTGATCCTGAAACGCCTGTTGGATCACGTTTAGCGATCCATCTGCATTGGCTTGACCTTCGATGGTTGCGATCTCTGCACCGTCCGCTTCAATCGCCAACATTGTGCAGGCTTTGACCGCCTCACCGTTCACATGCACCACGCAAGCACCGCATTGGCTGGTGTCACATCCGATGTGTGTGCCCGTCAGCCCTTGGTCTTCGCGCAGGAATTGCGCCAGCAATGTGCGCCCCTCTACCTCGCCAGACGCGGCTTTGCCGTTCACGGTCATCTTGACCTGTGTCATAGTATCCTCCCCATTATTGTCTTGTTTGAATTGAGTTAAGCACGACGCCCGCCAGTTGAGAACATAAAAATGCGCTAAATTGGCGAACAGGCAAAATAGCGCGCCTTAGGTTTGGCCGCCGCGCCGGGGGTGCGGACGTGTCGGAATTTCCTTGAGCAAGCCACCAACGCCCATTGCAGCAATATCGCGCGGCGTGACCTCAATGCCGCAGACAACGCGCGACAACACCCAATCAGCCCCGTTCAGCGCAGGTGAACGCGCGCATCCCGGTAGGCCGATAATGTGTTGGTCCCCAAGGTTGCCAATGAACAAAAGGTTACCGGGGTCCACGGGCATACCAAAGCGTGATACCTGCCCGCCCGCTTGGCGCACTGCAGTTGGGGCAATATCATCAGGGTCTGACGTTGCAGAACCTGTAAGGATCAAGATCAACTCGCCCTCGGCCTCAGATATCGCCGCCGATAGTGCATGAATGTCATGCTCCACCATGACAAGAGACACCAATTCTACCCCAAGCGCGCCAAGCCGCGAGGCGATGGCAATGCGGCCCTTATCGCCAACGCCGCCAGGGATTTCTGTAATGATCAGGGTGGCTTGGCGCAACATTGGTTGTGCCAAGCGGAGCGCTGCATCTCCTGCCGCTGCACAGGCCTGATCGAGGTCGGCTTGTGGCACTGCATATGAAATGATCTTGATTGTCGCGATCATGCCGCCTGGCCCCATCTGCTGCCAAGGAGGCACAGTGGCGATGGTGATCATCGGATGCACGGCGTTGATGGCTTCAATCGCGGCAACATCAAGCACAACAACACCCGCCCCATCCGCGATTAAATTTACGCGCCCAGTGAAAGCGGTTGTGACACTTACGCCCTGCCCTTCACCAATGATCGCTTTGGCCAGTTGTGCAGCGGCCCTGTCTTCATGGGTATCGTGACTTTCTAACTGCGCAACAATCACCTCGATCATGCCACTGGCCTGCATTTCAGCAATATCCTTGTCCGTAATAATCCGGCCCTTGCGCAACCGACCGGTGGTCGTGGCAACCGAATGTGCCAACACAGCGCCCGCAGCGCAGGTGACGGGAACAGGGCCGAACTTCATCCCTGCCTCAGCGTTTGGATCATCTGCGCCAAGATCGATACCGCGATTTCAGCGGGTCCAGATGCGCCAATATTCAAACCGACAGGTCCATGGATGCGGCCGATCTGAGAAGGCGAAAAACCGGCCTCTGTTAAGCGCTCAACCCGCGATGCATGGGTGCGTTTACTGCCCAAGGCCCCGATGTAAAACGCATCTGAGGCAAGCGCAATGTGCAGGGCTGGATCATCCAGCTTGGGATCGTGGGTCAGTAATACCACCGCGCAACGGCCATCAACACCGATGGTGCGCAGCGCTGCATCCGGCCAATCATTTATGATGGACGCATCGGGAAACCGCGCCTCTGATCCAAAGGCCTCACGCGGATCCACGACCAGCGGATCAAAGCCCGCCGCCTGCGCCATGCCAACCAAGGCCTGCGCGATATGCACGGCACCAACGATAATCAAACGCAGAGGTGGGTTATGAATGGCAATAAAGTGCTGCCCATCCTCGCTGAGGCCAGATCGGTCCATGCGAAAACGGTCTGCGTAGCCATCATGGGTTAAAGCATATGTGCCGCCATCCAAGGCCACCTCATAGGCCACCGCGCGCCGCGCAGCGCGTGCCGCCACCAGATCACGCAGGGTTTGCACAGGCATCCCACCTGCCCCAATTGGTTCTACCAATATCCGAATGGTGCCGCCACAGGCTAAGCCAACGGCAAATGCATCTCCATCACTGACGCCGTATTCCAAAAGACGTGGCGCGCCAATTTCTAAGGCTTCCAGTGCCTCGACCACCACCGCGCCCTCAACACACCCCCCCGAGACCGAGCCTTGCATGTTGCCCTGCCCGCAAACCACCAATTGCGCACCAACACGGCGCGGGGCCGATCCCCATGTGTCAATCACCGTGGCCAATACGGCACCCTGCCCCGCATCCACCCACGCCAGCGCCTGTTCCGGTATCATTTCTGCCGATTGCATGTATCCACCCCTTGATTTGCGCCTTGTGATATAGGCTGGCCGACTATGCCCCGATTGCCAAGTCAATTCCGAATGGATCAGATGTTACCCATCCCCCGTTGCACCCCGCGCCAAGCAGCACTACATCTAAGGCAACATCATCACGCAAGACCGGAGCCGCCCCCATGCCCATGCAAGCCAGCGAAATCGAAGACCTGATCCGCGCCACCTTTCCTGATGCCGAGATCACGGTCGAAGGCAGCGACGGCGTGCATATGGCCGCAATGGTTGTCGATGAAAGCTTTCGTGGCAAAAATCGCGTGCAGCAACAACGTGCGGTCTATGCCGCGCTTAAGGGCAAAATGGACGGTGCCAACGGCGAATTACACGCCCTCGCGCTAACCACCAAAGCACCGGACTGAACCCCACACACATCATATCATTCGCAAGGAATACCCCCATGACAGACGCAGCTACCCAGATCAAAGAAAGCATCACCACAAATGACGTTGTGTTGTTTATGAAAGGCACCAAAGAGATGCCGCAGTGCGGATTTTCATCCCGCGTGGCAGGTGTGCTTAATTACATGGGCGTGGAATTTTCAGACGTGAACGTGCTGGCCGATGACGGTCTGCGTCAGGGGATCAAGGATTTCTCTGATTGGCCCACCGTTCCCCAGCTTTACGTCAAAGGCGAGTTTGTCGGGGGCTGTGATATTATCACCGAAATGACGCTGTCGGGTGAGTTGGACACACTGTTTGCTGAGAATGGCGTGACATTTGATAAGGATGCCGCGGATAAAATTCGTGAGGCCAACGGGTAAGGCTGCGTTTTTTTGAACGAAAGGGGTCGGGATTATTAAGAAACTCTGACCCCTTCTTAATAACAATGCCGCGCTATAAATTAGCGTTTTGCAGAACAAAGCTGTCGCTCATCGCCTAAGCCAATGGCTGCTTTCGAGACTGTTCAACAAACGGTGGTTTTTGGAACGCTGGCGGCAAAGCAGGTTATTCTGCATCTCCTAGAGCCAACAGAAGCAGGCAGGCTAGAATGGGCGAACCGAAGAGACTTATAAGCACCCAGATTAATTGACTACGGCTCCTTCGCTCAGCCATGCCCGCAGGAAGCAGAATATACAGCCATAGCACAATAAACACCGCAAGCAGTCCAAAGACTACAGGAAGTATATCTTCCATAGATCAGCCCTCTGCGCTTATCGAAGCTGTGTTATTTTTTAACATTTTTTCGAGCATCGAACTGCTCCCAAACATGCATTCTGCCCTTTTGCCGCGCGTCTGCTAACCACAGTTTTTTACGCACTCCTGGCACTTCCATCGAGCTATACTTTCCGCTTGAAAATTTAGGCCAATCAATTGCTAAGCCGAGCTTTACCATTTCAGCCGATAGGTCACGTCCATCCTGTAGATAGCATTTTGCCACTGTGCGGCCGTAAGCGTCTTGCTCTGTGACCTCTGCCCGTATTGTTTTTCCCTTACATAAATTAACTAAAGCCCACTTGGCATTCTTGCCGTGCGGATGGTCCATCTCAGGAGCATCAACACCAAACAGCCGTATCTGGGTTTTTTGAATGACTACGGTATCACCGTCTACAACATAAGCAGGGCCTTGTAGCGTAGTGCTGACTGGTCGTTTATGTGCGCTTTGCGCATCAAACGGCTGTTGCTTTGTTGCAGGCCTTTTCTGAGGCGTCGCTCTACTTGGAGGAGTATATTTGCTTCGACTACTTTTGCGGCCAAACATGAAAAATGCGACACCGACGAGTAGTAATATAAGTAAAGAAGCTTCCAAAAAACCTTCCCTTTTCAAGCATTATTAACCAAAGATCGCATCAACACAAATCGTGCTGATAGAGGCGTTCAATAAACGCTCCTTTTTGGCACGTCCGCGAAGGCCCTCGTTTGATGCTTCCACAAACTCCGTTCAAAACCCAAGTGGTTGTTGAAAGTTTTTGCCCTATCATAAACCAGACAATAGCCCGCAGTGCAGAAACGCAGTACTTCGGCTTCCAATCGAGCTTTTCTGCCAAATAGATTTATCAATTGCCACCCCGCCTAAGGCGAAACTCAACCCGCCTTTTCCTCAACCTCAGCCGCCAGCGACTCCGCGCGTGCGGCGATCTCGGCCAGCGTATCGGTCACCGCTTGCGGTACCACGGGCACCTCAATGCGCTCTGGCTCAATCTTGACGTTGCGCAGGCCCGCTAGTTCGGCCTCGCGTTCGGCCAGTTCCGCGCGCACTTCGGCAATGCGGTCCTCAACTGAAGCGGTTTTATCGGCCAGCAGCAGACCTGCCATCAACAACATACGTGCTTCGGGCATCCGGCCCACTTGATCACTTAGCACTTGGGCTTCGTCATCCAGCATCTTAGCCGCGGAATGGAGATAGCTTTCTTCGCCGTCCTGACAGGCCACATCAAATTGACGACCGCCGATTGTGATTTGAATTTCCGGCATTATGCGGTCTCCTCTGTGCTGGTATCGTCAATCATTGGGGTTAATGCCGACAAGATCGCTGTCGCCTCGGCCACATCCGCCGCACGGGCGGATCGCAGGCTTTCCAATTCGGCCAACATGGATTTGTTGATCAGATGGGCGTCCCCCACCCCTTCTTCATTGGCTTCGCGCAGGGCCGCGCAGGCGTCGTTCAATTGTGCATTTGCCCGGCGCACCCTTTGCAGTTCGATATCCAGTTGCGCCATGCGGGCGTCACATTCTTCAACCTGTGTGCGCATTTCGGCCATTTCGGTATCTGATTTGGTTTTCAGCGCCCGCACCCGTTCACTTAGCTGCGCGTTTGCTGTGCGCTCATCCTCAAGGGCTTGCGCCATTTCAGGATCAGGACCACCCGGTGCCGTGCTTAATTTGTCCACACCTTGCGCAACCCGGTCCATGGCGGCGGTGATGCGGCGTTGTAGTTCGTCGATGTTACTCATGACTTTAAAAGTCCCTTCGTCTACGTCGTCTGCGTCTTTTTGCTGGCGAATCGTCTGGCCCCCAACATTTGCAACAATTCTACCCAAAGAAACCCCCAAATGCGCCCCCTGCTTTCAGAACGGCATGTTGAGGCGTAATGCGGATGTTGGATGCGTTGTTTCATGGGCTTTTGGCCCCGCTTTGCCTTGAACTTTGCCGGGTGGCTGGTATGCACGGTCGCAACATTATTTTATCCCTCATAAGGAAGCCCGCCTCGTGGATCTGACAGCCCTCGCCAAAGCAAACCCTGACCACTGGTCCAAAGCAACCGCCATTCGCGCCCTGACGCTGGATGCGGTAGCTGCTGCCAATTCTGGCCACTCTGGTATGCCGATGGGCATGGCCGATGTGGCAACCGTGTTGTTTGAAAAGCACCTCAAGTTTGATGCGGCAAACCCGCTGTGGCCTGATCGGGATCGTTTCATCCTGTCGGCAGGCCACGGATCGATGTTAATCTATTCGCTGTTGCACCTTGTCGGTGACACGCAGTTCCCAATTGAGGAAATCAAAAATTTCCGCCAGATGGGCGCACGCACGGCGGGCCACCCTGAGAATTTCCTTGCTGATGGGATCGAAGTCACCACTGGTCCCTTGGGTCAGGGCATCGCCAATTCGGTTGGTTTTGCGATGGCCGAAGAAATCCAGCGCGCCACCTATGGTGCCAAAGTTGTCGATCACCATACCTATGTGATCGCGGGTGATGGTTGTTTAATGGAAGGCGTAAGCCAAGAGGCGATTACGCTTGCGGGCCGTCATAAGCTGAACAAATTGATTGTGATGTGGGACAACAACAACATCACCATCGATGGGCCTGTGACATTGTCCGACCACACCGATCAAGTGACACGTTTCCAAGCCGCGCAGTGGCACACGATTGAGATTGATGGTCACAACCCGGCTGAGATTGACGCGGCGCTGACAGAGGCACGCAAATCTGACAAACCAACGATGATTGCCTGTAAAACCCATATCGCTTTGGGTCACGCGGCACAGGATACCTCCAAAGGTCACGGTGCATTGACCGATGCGGATCAGATGGCGGCGGCCAAGGCGGCCTATGGTTGGACCACCGGGCCGTTTGAAGTGCCAGCAGATGTGAAAGCCGCGTGGGAAGCCATTGGCAACCGCGGTGTGGCTGCGCGCCTTGAGTGGGAAGAGCGGTTCGACAAAATGCCACGTTCCAAGCGTGAGACGTTTAATCGTGCCTTGGCGCTAGAAGCACCCAAGAAGCTGAGTGCGACAATCAAAGCGTTTAAGAAGCAGATGTCAGAAACCGCGCCTAAATTGGCGACTCGTTCCAGTTCTGAAAAGGTATTGGAAGTCTTGAACCCAATCCTGCCCGAAACGGTTGGCGGTTCTGCGGATTTGACCGGTTCGAACAACACCAAAACCGGTGACTTGGGTGTGTTTGACGTCGACAACCGCGAAGGCCGCTATGTCTATTGGGGTGTGCGCGAACATGGCATGTCATCGGCGATGAACGGCATGGCGTTGCACGGCGGTGTGCGTCCATATGGCGGCACGTTCATGTGTTTCACCGATTATGCCCGCCCGGCTATGCGTTTGGCGGCACTTTCACAAATCCCAACCGTTTTTGTGATGACCCACGATTCCATTGGCCTTGGCGAAGATGGCCCAACCCACCAGCCCGTTGAGCATCTCGCGATCAGCCGTAGCACGCCAAACACCTATGTGTTCCGCCCTGCGGATACGATTGAAACGGCAGAGGCATGGGAAATCGCGTTTTCATCCAAGAAAACGCCATCGGTTCTGTCATTGACCCGTCAGGGCCTGCCGACCGTACGTCTTGAGCATAAGAACACCAACTTGTCTGAAAAAGGCGCATATGTGCTGGTCGATGCAGAAGGCAAACGTCAGGTGATCTTGATCGCAACTGGATCAGAGGTGCATCTGGCCATGGAAGCGCGTGACCTGTTGCAAGCTGAAGGCATCGGCGTGCGTGTGGTTTCTATGCCTTGTATGGAGCTGTTCGCGGCCCAAGACGACGCCTATCGCAAGCGCGTATTGCCGGGTGGTGCGGTACGTGTCGGCATTGAGGCTGGTGTGCGCATGGGCTGGGATCGCTGGCTGTTGGGCGAACGCGGTAAATTTGGCAAGGCGGACTTTGTTGGCATGGACCGCTTTGGGGCCTCTGCGCCCGCAGATGAGCTGTTTGAAAAGTTCGGGATCACTGCTGCAAACATCGCT
>CALKXT010000116.1 GCA_938003685.1 uncultured Sulfitobacter sp.
GGTGGTATTATCGTGTCGGGCCTTCATGCGGTTAGTCCGTTTCTGGCTGCTGGATTGGACGTGGGGGATGTGATCGTTGCGGTAGACGGTGAGCATGTGAATACACCCGCCGAAATGATCTTTCGGATGAGTGTTGCGGGGTCGGGGCAAACGGTCAAAGTCACACGGCTGCGCGGAGGTGAAGAAATGATCATAGACGTTGCTTTGATAGCAGCACCTGATAGCCCACCACGTGCGCAAATCACATTGGGTGAGCGGAGTATTTTGCCCGGGCTGACAATAGCAAGGGTCAATCCAGCGGTGATATCAGAGATGAATTTGCCTTTGACCAGCGCAGGTGTCGTTGTGATGGATGCAGGTCCGTTTAGCCCCCGTGTTGGGTTGCGCAAGGGCGATGTTATCCTAAGCGTAAACGGGATCGAAATGACTCACAGTGACGATGCGGCATCGGTACTTGGGGGGGAGGTGCGGCGCATTCGAATGATCGTTCAGCGAGGCGATCAACGCATTTCGTTGCGGTTTAGGATTTAGCGCCGTGGCGGATTTATTTGATAATGGCGCTGCGGTGCCCGACAGTGCCCATCGCCCCTTGGCGGATCGCTTGCGGCCCAAAGCGTTGGCCGAAGTTATCGGGCAACAAAAAGTCTTGGGGCCTGAGGCACCTCTGACGGTGATGTTGGCGTCTGGGGCGCTCAGTTCGTTGATCTTTTGGGGCCCACCTGGCGTAGGCAAAACCACCATTGCGCGGTTGTTGGCGGATGAAACCGATCTGCATTTTGTGCAAATTTCTGCGATCTTTAGCGGTGTGCCAGAGTTGCGCCGTGTGTTTGAGGCGGCCAAGATCAGGCGGCAAAACGGGCAGGGAACATTGCTGTTCGTTGACGAGATTCATCGCTTCAACAAGGCGCAGCAGGATGGATTTCTGCCACATATGGAGGATGGCACAATCCTGTTGGTGGGTGCCACGACGGAAAACCCTAGCTTTGAGTTGAATGCCGCTGTGATGAGCCGTGCGCAGGTTTTGGTTCTGGAGCGGTTGCCGTTATCTGATCTTGAGAAACTCGCACAGCGCGCCGAGAAGGAATTGGACAAGGCATTGCCTTTGGACGGGCCGGCACGTGAAGCATTGTTGGAAATGGCTGATGGTGACGGGCGTGCGTTGCTCAATTTGATTGAACAGGTGGCGGCATGGAAAGTGGACGCCAAGCTGGATAAAACTGCGCTATCGACACGGCTGATGCGGCGTGCCGCGCAGTACGACAAAGGTGGGGATGCGCATTATAACCTGATTTCGGCCCTCCATAAATCGGTGCGTGGTTCGGACCCGGATGCGTCGCTTTATTGGTTCGCACGTATGTTAGAAGGTGGCGAGGACCCGAGATATTTGGCGCGTCGGATCACCCGAATGGCGGTTGAGGATATTGGGTTGGCTGATCCTCAGGCGCAGGCTGTTTGTTTGCAGTCATGGGAAACTTTTGAACGACTAGGCAGCCCCGAGGGTGAATTGGCATTGGCGCAAGCCGTGACGTATCTGGCGCTCGCCCCAAAATCGAATGCGGCTTATGTGGCCTATAAAGGCGCGCGCAGGGCAGCCAAAGAAACCGGATCAGAACCACCGCCAAAGCATATTTTGAATGCGCCAACCAAGCTGATGAAAGATCAGGGCTATGGTACGGGATATGCCTATGATCATGATGCTGAAGATGGTTTTTCGGGGCAGGATTATTTTCCTGAAACCATGAAACGGCCCGTCCTCTATTCCCCGGTTGAGCGCGGATTTGAGCGCGAATTGAAAAAGCGGCTGGATTATTTCACCAAGCTGCGTCTCAAACGCGATGATCAGAAATAAGTCGGACCAGACGTAAATCTCAGCAAAACTTGACTCTGCCTGCTACGCGCGCGATGGCATGCGGATGATTTCAACCTTGTCCCTTGTTGCCCTAGGTGGCGCGATTGGTGCGTCTGTTCGGTACGTTTTTGGCGTGGCCGCGATGCGTATCACCGGCCCCACAGAGTTCCCATTTGCGATCTTATCGATCAATGTGATCGGGTCGTTCTTGATGGGCGTATTTGTTATCGCTGCGGCGCATCGCGGGCTGACGCATTTTAGTCCGTTTGTGATGACGGGGCTGTTGGGTGGGTTCACGACGTTTTCGGCGTTTTCGCTGGAAACTGTGAACCTGATGGAGCGCGGGCAAATCGGATCAGCGGCGGCTTATGTCGCGCTGTCCGTTGGGTTGTCGATATTTGGATTGATGTTGGGTCTATGGTTGGCCCGAGGAGTATTTATATGAGCCGGGTTCAAACCCTAACTGTGGAAACCGACGATGGGGATCAGCGGCTTGACCGTTGGTTCAAACGCAAGTTTCCACTGATTTCCCAAGGTCACATCGAAAAGATGTGCCGCAAGGGTGACATTCGTGTGGATGGGGGGCGTGTTAAGGCCTCGACCCGATTGGAAGCGGGGCAGCAGGTGCGTGTTCCGCCGCTGCCGGACAAAGAAGCTCCGCCACCGCCAAAACGCACGCGCGTGACGGACGCGGATGCAAAACTGATCCGGTCCTGTGTGATCTACCGCGATGATCATGTGATTGCGTTGAACAAACCGCCCGGCCTGCCGGTGCAAGGTGGATCGGGGCAGGCGGATCGCCATGTCGATGCGCTGTCTGAGGCGTTGATGTTTGACCTGGATGAAAAGCCGCGGCTTGTGCATCGGCTTGATAAGGACACATCAGGTGTTTTGCTGCTGGCGCGGACGCGGTTGGCTGCAAAAGCGCTGACAGCCGCGATGCGTCACCGCGAAACCCGCAAGATTTACTGGGCCATCGTTGCTGGGGTGCCCACGCCTTATTTGGGCGAGATTAAGTTTGGCCTCGTCAAGGCTGGTGGCCACGGCAAAGGCGGCGAGGGCGAAAAGATGATCGCGGTTCACCCGCGTGACATTGACTCGACCCCGGGCGCAAAACGCGCGCATACGCTTTATGCCACGCTGTACCGTGTTGGGTCACGTGCGTCGTGGGTCGCGATGGAGCCCGTGACAGGTCGCACCCACCAATTGCGTGCGCATATGACTGAGATTGGCCACCCGATTATCGGGGATGGCAAATACGGTGGCTCTGGTCAGGAAAATATGGGTGATGGCTGGGGTGCCCAACTTGGTGGGGTGATCTCGAAAAAGTTGCACCTACACGCGCGTATGATGAGTTTCGAACATCCTTCAACGCGCAAGATGATCACAGTTACGGCTGAGTTACCCGACCATATGGCCCATACATGGGACACCTTTGGATGGACGGAGGATTTGGCCGCGGATGACCCGTTTGAGGCGCTGCAATGACGACGCCCCTGCGTTTGGTGATCTTTGATGTTGATGGCACGCTGGTAGACAGTCAGGGCGATATCGTGGCTGCGATGGCTGCGGCTTTTGCCTCTGTTGGGCTGCCGCTTCCTATGCGTGAAACCTTGTTAAGTATCGTCGGTCTATCACTGGATGTCGCAATGCCAGTATTGGCACCTGATGCTGACGACGTTGTCCATGCCCAATTGGTGCAAGCGTACAAAGATTCCTACATGACGCTACGCGCTGAAACGGGTGCTGCGCAGTCTTCACCGCTTTATCCCGGCGCATTGGACACGTTGAAGGCATTGAATGCTGTGCCTGACCTTCTCTTGGGTGTTGCAACGGGCAAATCGCGGCGTGGTCTGGATAAGTTGATTGAGGGGCATGCGCTTGAGGGTTTGTTCATCACGCAGCAGGTTGCTGATTTTCACCCCTCCAAACCTCACCCTTCGATGGTTTTGCAGGCGATGGCAGATGCAGGTGTAAGCGCTGATAATACCGTGATGATTGGGGATACCAGTTTCGACATGGATATGGCCGCTGCGGCGGGTGTGCGTGGTATTGGTGTGAACTGGGGATATCACGACCGGGAAAAGTTGAAAAATGCACATCTGGTGATTGATGCCTTTTCTGGTCTAATCCCAGCTTTGAATGATGTTTGGGGGCTGTCGGTATGAGCGACTGGAAAGCAAAACGGTTTTGGACAGACGCGGCTGTTGTGCCCAGCGACGGTGGCTTTGCCATTGAACTGGACGGGCGGGCGGTCAAAACCCCGGCCAAACGGGCGTTGGTTGTGCCTACCTTGTCGATGGCCGAAGCCGTTGCGGCAGAATGGCAAGCACAGGAAGGCGTGATCAAGCCAGACACGATGCCTGTCACGAAAACGGCAAATGCCGCGATTGATAAAGTGTCGATCCAGCACGGCGAAGTTGCAGATATGCTGGCGGCCTATGGCGATGCAGATTTATTGTGTTACAGGGCAGAATCCCCAGAAGGATTGGTGGTGCGTCAGATGGAAATCTGGGACCCTATGCTTGTATGGGCCAAGGATGCGTTGGACGTTGAATTGGAAACGCGTACTGGGGTGATCCACCAAGGGCAAAACCCTGTGGCGATCCAAAAACTCAGCGATAGAACACATGCGCTTGATGCATTTCAGTTAGCAGCGTTTCATGATCTGGTCAGTCTTTCGGGGTCCCTGATCTTGGGGTTTGCGGCGACATTCAATGCACGTGAGGTGGATGAGTTGTGGGATATTTCGCGCCTTGATGAAATCTGGCAAGCGGAACAATGGGGTCGTGATGACGATGCCGAAGCACTTGCGGCATTAAAAAAGGCCAGTTTTGGCCACGCGCACCGCATGTTTCACCTTTGCTGAAACAGTTTGTCCGATTTGGATGCATTACGTCGCGTTTAGGACGGTTCAATGTGCGATTTTGGCAAGCCACCCTTGACCTTTAAAATAGAATCCGACCACACTACGCGCGACTGAGCGGGGGAAAACCTTGCGCAGTATCACCTCCGGCGATGAATGCGTCGGTTTAACCGCCCATAACGTGGCGGAATATCAGGAAGAGGTAACAATGAATAAATCCGTAATTTTTGGTGCGCTGACAATTGCTGGTCTTGCAGCGGGTGCAGCAGCAGCCGGTACGCTTGACGATGTAAAAGCACGCGGCAAATTGAACTGTGGTGTGACAACTGGCTTGATCGGTTTTGCCGCCCCAGACGCAAACGGTGAATGGAACGGCTTTGACGTCGCAGTATGTCGCGCTGTTGCAGCGGCTGTTCTGAACGATCCCACAGCTGTTGAATTCATCCCAACGACCGGCAAAACACGCTTTACTGCGTTGGCGTCTGGCGAAATCGACATGTTGGCACGTAACACAACATGGACATTCTCACGCGATGTTGACCTGAAGTTCGATTTTATCGGCGTGAACTACTATGACGGCCAAGGCTTCATGGTGCCCAAAGCATTGGGTGTTTCATCTGCAAAAGATTTGGACGGCGCAACCGTTTGTATCCAGACCGGTACAACAACAGAGCTGAACCTCGCGGACTTCTTCCGTGCGAACAACATCAGCTATGAGCCAGT
>CALKXT010000117.1 GCA_938003685.1 uncultured Sulfitobacter sp.
ATTTCAAGCAACGGACAAAAGCGGTGCCGCCCTCCAGACACAGGCAGATAGCCTTAACGATATGGCCGCTGGAATCGTGCGCGCCTCAACCGTTAAAGGCGCGATGATTGGTGCCGCTGTTGGATGTGGCATTGCAATTGCCACGGCAAGCGGGTCTGAAAAATGCGTCACCGGCGCGCTTGCGGGTGGTGCAGGTGGTGCCGTTGTTGGCAATATCGTGGGTAAGCGGGACGTCGCCCGCCGCGTCGAGATCGCCAATCCCAATGCCTTGGTGCGCAGCATCCGGCGCTCGAACGATAGATTGGCAAAGGTACAAACTGGCTTGTCTGCACATTTAGCCGCACAAGATGCAGAGCTACAGCGCCTCAAGGTCGGCTTGGCGAATGGCACAGTATCACAGGAAAGCTATGATAAAAGCGTGGCCGATATTCGCGACAACCGCGCCCAATTGGCAGAGGCACTGACCTTGACAGCCAGCCAAGCGCGCACCGCAACATCAAATCTGGAAAGTGCTTCAACCCAAGGTCAAACCGGGTTGGAATGGCATATCATGGCAACGTCGAAATTGGAGCGCGATACAGTATCGGCGCGCTCTACAATCGGGCTTCTGTAAAGGTCAGTTACCGGGGCAGACGTTAAGTCGATCTGCCCTTTTTGATGTCTTCATCAAGCGCCTTCTTATGCGCCTTTTCTTCCTTGGTCAGCTTGTTGCCCCATTGGTTGTTGCTGAGGCCAAGGTCATCCGGCATCGGCTTGGTCTTGCCTTTTTTTACGGCGCCACCTTTGTCGAGGAACGCTTGGATGAGGTCTTCGTCTGTGGTGGGCTTGGGGACTTGTTTCATGGGGTGGCCTTTCGACTTGGGGGCATAGTGGTTAAACATCACTATTTTTATATACGCTAGTGTGAACTGAAGGGGATTGCGAATTGAAATTTGAATACACTGAGCCTCAGGATGAACTAGAAAAAATGTTCGGGGGATTCTATTGCATTAATGCGTACGGAAAAATTGGTGTTGGTGATTGCGACCGATTTCTGCACTTTCTTGAAAACGCAAGCCCTCCACCGAGATGCCCAGTGTACATTAACTCAGATGGTGGGTCCGTAGCAGATGCTATTCGCATGGGGATGCTGATACGTGGAGCTTGGTTTTCAACCAATGTTGGGAGCTACATTTTGTCTAAAAAGGAGCAAGGCGATGCAATTACACCTCGTACCATGCTGCCTGGAAACTGCATGAGCGCCGCAACTCTTATGTATCTAGGTGGGCGACTTAGGTACCTTGATAAGGAAGCCAAATTTGGCGTTCATCAGTTTTCTTATTCAAAACCGTCAGTAAGCGACGCTTCAAAATCTCAATTGCTATCGGCCGAAATCGCCCGATACTTGTCGGTGATGGAAATCGATGCACGGTTTTTGGAGCTATCAGCCGCAACGCCGTCGTCGGATATCAAATTACTCGATCATCAAGAACTTCGAGATTTGGGCGTAGTGACTGACGGCGAAACTAAACCAATTTGGACAACCGAAAGCAGGAACAATATGCTCTATGTCCGCGGTGAACGCGATGGCATTTACGGGCATCATAAAGTGATGCTCAGTTATTCGAAATCTGCAGGTTTTCTGTTCTGGGCAGTCATCGAAGCCCAAGGGAGAGAAGATGAACTTACTAGCTTTGGTCTGGTTGAGATCGTCATCAATGGCGAAGACTATCGGGTAGATATTTCGGAGCGATGTGCGCGGGAGGTCTTTGGAATTTACGTTAATATCATTTCGCAGATCACACCCGACGAAGCGAAACTCATAGCCTATTCAGATAGCTTCGGCGTCCATGTAAGATTTTCACAAGACGCGGAACTCCATCTTGGAATTGCTGCGGTTTCAACTGAGAGCGGAGCTGATCAATTGATAACTCTCTTCGAGACTGTAAGCTGAAACGAAAACCCCCATCGCTTGCGCAACAGGGGTTTCTCTAACTCTACCGTGTGGTCTCTCATCGCCTTTGCTCGAGAAGCAAAAGCGACTGCCGCCCACTCGTCGCGCTAAAGCGCGACGGTCACCAATCTTCGCGTACAACAACACGCGTTTTGATTGGCAGCTTCATCGCCGCCAGACGCAGTGCTTCACGTGCGATATCATCGTTCACGCCGTCGATTTCAAACATCACCCGGCCCGGTTTAACCCGGCAGGCCCAGAAATCGACAGAACCTTTACCTTTACCCATACGGACTTCGGTTGGTTTTGACGTCACTGGCAGATCCGGGAAAATACGGATCCAGACGCGGCCTTGACGTTTCATGTGACGCGTCATGGCACGACGGGCGGCTTCGATCTGACGCGCTGTTACACGCTCAGGCTCAGTTGCCTTTAGACCATAGGTGCCAAAGTTCAGGTCAGACCCGCCCTTTGCCAGACCTTTGATCTTGCCTTTGTGTTGCTTGCGGAATTTCGTCCGTTTTGGCTGTAGCATCTATCTACTCCTTAACGCCGACCGCCTGCACCGCGAGGTGCTGGGCCGTCTTGAAGTTCCTGTAACTTACGATCATGCGCAGACGGATCATGTTCCATGATCTCACCTTTAAAGATCCAAGTCTTGATACCGATGATGCCATAAGCAGTCATCGCCTCGACGTGGGCATAATCGATGTCGGCACGCAATGTGTGCAACGGCACGCGACCTTCACGATACCATTCGGTCCGCGCGATTTCCGCGCCGCCCAAACGACCAGCAAGGTTACAACGGATGCCAAGGGCACCCATGCGCATGGCGTTCTGCACGGCACGTTTCATGGCCCGGCGGAAAGATACCCGGCGTTCCAATTGCTGTGCAATGCTTTCACCAACCAATGCAGCGTCCAATTCTGGCTTGCGTACTTCAACGATGTTGAGGTGCAAATCAGACTTGGTGATCTTGGCAATCTTCTGACGCAGACCTTCGATGTCTGCCCCTTTTTTACCAATGATCACACCGGGACGTGCGGTGTGGATCGTGACGCGGCACTTTTTGTGCGGACGTTCGATGATCACACGGCTGATGCCGGCTTGCTTACATTCGTCTTTGACAAAGGCGCGGATGGCGAGGTCTTCAAGCAGAAGATCACCGTAGTCCTTCGTGTCGGCGTACCAACGGCTATCCCATGTGCGGTTAACCTGTAGGCGCATGCCGATCGGGTTTACTTTGTTACCCATTATGCTTGCTCCT
>CALKXT010000118.1 GCA_938003685.1 uncultured Sulfitobacter sp.
GACGCGATCAAGCGCGGCACTGGTGGTAATGGTGCAATGGTTGGTACGCCCGACGTGATGCAGAAGGTGACCGTGACTGACTAGGTCAGAGACACGAGTAAAAGCTTAAAAAGGGCGGCACTTAGGTGTCGCCTTTTTTAGTTAAGAAAGAAGGGCGCCAGCCCCCGTCCTTCGGACTCCCCCGGGAATATTTATTGGCCAAAAAGAGCATGGGGTGGGAGGCAAAGAAAAAGGCACCGCAAATCAGCGATGCCTTTTGAAACTTTGCTGTGTTTTTCGCTTAAGACGCTGGGTTTGCTTTCCCGGCGGGTGCAGCTTTTGCACCTGGATTCAGCGGATCGTCTTGACGCTGAACTGAGCCTTCGAAATGCGCACCAGACTCAATTGCTATGGTCTTGTGGATGATGTCACCCTCAACACGTGCAGACGATGTCAGGCGGACCTTTAGGCCGCGCACACGACCGACGATGCGACCATTGATCACCACATCATCAGCGATAACTTCGCCTTTGATGGTTGCGGTTTCACCTATGGTCAGCAGATGCGCGCGAATGTCGCCTTCAACCGTGCCTTCGACCTGAATGTCGCCGGTGGTTTTCATGTTCCCTGTCACGTGCAAGTCCGCAGACAAAACAGAGGCAGGTGGTTTAGCTTTGGGCGCGCTGGCCTTGAATTCATTCGGCTTTGGTGCCGTAGGGGCCGCCGATGCCGGTGCGGCAGGGGCCGCTGGTTTATGTGCTTCGCCGTCTTTTTGAGGGGCGGGATCGTTGATTTTGCTCTTAGAAAACATCGTTTGCAGCCTTGATATAGATCATGGGGTTAACTGGTTTGCCACCTACACGTACTTCGTAATGGAGGTGGACACCGGTGACCCGTCCTGATGCCCCCATATCACCAATTCGTTGTCCGCGCGAGACCCTTTGGCCAACTTTTACGCGAATACGTGATTGATGAGCATATCTTGTTTCGATACCAAACTCGTGCTGGATCTTGACCAGACGGCCATAACCCGACTGCCAGCCCGCGTGTGTAACGACGCCGTCCGCCGTAGCATATAGCGGCGTGCCAGAGCTTGCGGCGAAATCAACACCAGAATGCATCCGCCGTCCACCCGTCTTTGGGTCGCGGCGAAATCCAAACTTGCTTGTGAAACGAAACGCATTCTGAACTGGATTTGCAAAGGGCGCTTTTTGCGCGGCAATCCGGTACAGGTTTAACTTGTCCATTTGGTTCAACAGACGATTGGCGCGCAGTGTATCCGCACTTGGCGCATCACCGCGTGTTGTGAACGACAGCGGGGCCAATGGGCCACCTTGGCCGGAATAGCCACGTTTAACCGTCGCTAAAATACGATCCGTTGGCATGCCCGCATTGCGGAACATTTTATCAAGCGGGGCCACAGAAACAGTCATTGCCTGTTCGAGCTGGCGAAAGATTGTGTCGTTCTGTTCACGCATCAGCGCAATCTGCTGCGTCATCTCATCCGCTTGCAGCAACGCGTCTTGAGCATCGGCAATCACTTGATCACGTTCTTTGGCCGTGCGCGCTAAGGCCTCTGCCAGAAAATCAATAGGGGCGTTGCTTGCGGCCATCTGAATGGTGCCTGTGCCGCCATCCTCAATGCTGCCTTGTAGGTCAGCTAGCTGACTGCGGGCGGCTTCGCGGGCTTTCATCGTATCGCGCAGGGTGGACTGGATCACGTCAATGCCAGTTTCTAATTCGCGACGGTGCGTTTCAGATTCCAACAGCTCTGATTGCATGACTGAAATCTGCTTGAGCGCGGCGTTAAAGCGGTTTTGTGCGGCCAATGCCTCTTCGGCGCGGGTATCGCGCTGTGAGGAAAGGTCATTCAATCGCGCCTGATAGGTACGCTGATCACGTTTGGCTTGTTCGCGGAAATTACCAGACCCGATGCTGTCCATAAGAATGATTGCGGTCGCCACAATGGCCCATGCCACCAATACGGCTGAGCCTGCAAAAGCCACCAGTTGGGTGCCTGGGCGCAAGCGAATGAAACGTGTGTCGTTGTCTGATTTGAGGAACACCCGGCGTTCGGGGAAATGCCGTTCCAGCATAGAATGGATTTTGATAGCGATCCGTGTGCGCACGTGTGATTTCCTCTTTCCGTCCCAAATCAGGCCCACTGATCCCCCTCAGCGTGCTTGCGTTCATACGTCATTAGCCAGTGGGCACCAATCGGGCAACCCTGTTGACCCGCAGGTTAGCATCAAACCACCAGATTGTTGCAAATGGGCAAAAAACCGCCGATACCAAGGGCTTGGCTGGCACGCTTCATCCTTGAGCCGTGAGGGGCCAATAAAAATCAGGGGGTATGCCGGCTTCGGCGCGCTTTTCCTCATTGAATGGTGGCTTTAGCGCCCCGTGGAAATAATGCCGCACGAGGGCATGAAAACGCTCTTTTGGGTCTTCATCAAAGCGTCCGCACAGGAAGTGAAACCACTTACTGCCATAGGCCACATGCGCAACTTCCTCTGCGTATATCGTCTCAAGCGCGTCAACAGCACCTTTGTCTTTGGCTTGCTGGAAAATCTTGATCATGCCAGGGGTCACGTCCAATCCGCGTGCTTCTAGCACCATGGGTACAACGGCCAGACGGCCCATCAAGTCCTCAGCCGTATCTTCAGCGGCGCGCCACATGCCGGCATGTGCGGGCAAAGCACCATAATAACTGCCTGCCGCTTCAAGGCAGTCACACATCAGATTGAAATGTTTAGATTCTTCATCCGCGGCTTTGACCCAATCATCATAAAAACCCATCGGTAGTTTCACATGGGAAAACCGCGCAATGATGTCCCAATGCAGGTCCACCGCGTTCAATTCGATATGAGCCACCGCATGGAGTAAGGCGATACGCCCCTTGGGGGTGCCGGGCTTACGATGCGGTACATCTCGGGGGCTTAACAACTCGGGCTTGTCTGGCCGTGCGGGCTGCATCGGCGGGTTTGCTGTGCCGATCTCGGGTGTGTGACCTGCTGCGCGGGCCGCTTGCCAATCGGCTGCGAACCCACGCGACAACGCTGTTTTTTCGCGGCCATCAGCACAGCGCAGCACAGCATCGGCCATTTCTGCCAGTGGTTTCAAAGCGCCCGCACAGCTTCTAGCACGGCTTCAACGTGGCCGGGCACCTTAACTTTGCGCCAAATCTGCACGATATTACCATCCGCGCCAATCAAATAGGTTGCGCGCTCAATCCCCATGGATTTCTTGCCATACATGTTCTTTTCCACCCAAACGCCGTAATCCTCTGTCATCTTGCCGTCCTCATCAGACAGCAGCGGTACGGTTAGATCATGCTTTGCAGCAAATTTGTCATGTTTGGCCATCGTGTCGCGAGAGATACCAAACACTTTGGCACCAGCCTTTTCAAAATCTGTCAAATGCTCGGAAAACCCAATAGATTCCTTGGTGCATCCTGGTGTGTCATCGCGCGGATAGAAGAACAAAACCACCGGTGTGCCTTGCAATGTACTCAGCGTAATATCGCCGCCGCCAGTGACAGGAAGGGTGAAATCCGGGGCGGGCTGTGAAATCTCAGGCATGGGTCACTTTCTATTCACTTGGAAGGGTCCGATTGCCCTGTCATACTAGGGCAGAATTGGCAAAGGCCAAGCCCTCATGCGCGCAAATTCTGTGACTGCCAATATTGGACCAAAATGAACGACAGCCCCGACATCAACAGCGACGAACCCGCGCTGGCAAAACCGCGCCGATCGCGATTGCGCCGTGTCGGGTATTGGGTGTTGTTGACTATGTTGGTGTTGGTTGTCGCGGGGGCGAGCGCGATTGTCATGCTCAAGGGGCGGTCAATCACGGCCCCTGCTTGGGTGCAATCGCGCATCGAAACGCGGATCGCGCAAGTATTGCCACAGGCCAAAGTCAGTTTTGGCGAGATGGTGTTTATCGTCGACGAAGGGTGGCGCGCGCGGGTCCGGTTGCGCGATATTTCGGTGAAAACGCCCTCTGGTGCAGACATTGTGGATTTCAACGAATTCAAAGCATCTTTTTCAACGCGGGCTTTGCTAAAAGGCGTGGTTCAGCCTCATGATATTTCCTTGTCAGGGGTTTTTGTCACACTGCGTCGGGGGGCTGCGGGGCGTGTGTCCCTTAGTGCGGCTAACGCTGCAACCGCGCCAAAAAGAGAAGCGGCAACATTGCCTCAATTGGTCGGTCAACTGGATGAAGTATTTAAAAAACAAGCGCTAAGTACCTTGGTCAGCGTCGATGTGCGTGCTTTGACATTGCGTTATGAAGATATCACATCAGACCGCGCATGGACCGTGGATGGCGGGCGTATGCGCGTTACACGCAGTGGTCAATCATTGGCATTGTCTGCGGATCTGGCCCTACTCAGTGGTGGATCAGGTGTGGCGACGCTGGCTGCAAACTATAGCAGTGAGATAGGTGAAGCGGCCGCTGAATTTGGCATCAACTTTGATGGTGTGGATGCTGGCGATATCGCTGCCCAAGGAGCCGCATTTGCTTGGCTCGATGTGTTGCGCGCGCCTATTTCAGGCTCTGTACGCAGTGGCCTTAACGAAGACGGCAACTTCAACCCGATCAACGCAACGCTTCAGATCGGGGCTGGGGTTGTGCAGCCAAACGATCAGACCAAACCAATCCCCTTTGATGGCGCACGTAGCTATTTCAGCTATGATCCCGATGAGAAACTGTTGCGTTTTGATGAAGTGTCCGTGCTCAGCAAATGGGTCAGCGGCAGCGCGACGGGCACGGCGATGTTGGGCGGTGTAGGGGCTGGTGGCAAGCTGACTGATCTGGTGGGGCAGTTCAATCTGCGCAACCTGTCGGCCAACCCCCAAGATCTATATCCCGAACCGGTTGCACTGGCTGAGGCGGACATTGATTTCCTTATGACTCTCGACCCGTTTCACATTAAACTGGGGCGTTTACAGATATCTGATCAAGGTAAGACACTGCTTGTTGATGGATCATTGCAGGCCGACCCCGCAGGCTGGCGGCTGTCACTTGATGGGAAAATGGACGGATTAGAACCCGAGCGCTTGTTCGAACTTTGGCCGGAACAATTGAAACCCAAAACACGCAGATGGCTGACCGAAAATATCCAAAGTGGCACAGCACGCAATATTGATCTGGCGTTGCGTCGCAGCCCGGATGCGGCCCCGCAACTCTATGTGGCCCTTGATTACAGCGACGCAACGGTCAAATTCTTGAGAACATTACCGCCATTGATCAAAGGGCGCGGTCACCTCAGTCTTTTTCAAAACCGTCTGGTGGTGTCGCTGGATGAGGGGCAAGTGATTGCCCCCCAAGGGGGGGCCGTTGCCGTCATGGGGTCATCCTTCATTATGCCTGACATCACCGTAAGGAATGGCCCGCCATCTGTGATCCGGCTTGAAACCCGTTCAACCCTCACGGCGGCGCTGTCCTTGTTGAACCAAAAACCAATGCAGGTGATGGATCGGGCCAAATTACCTGTGACCATCGCAGATGGTCAGGCGGTTCTGCGCGGCACATTGGCGGTGCCTCTCAAAAGAGGCGGTAAACCATCTGATGTGGCGTTTCACGTGTCTGGTGACCTTCTGTCACTGCGCAGTGACACTTTGGTAAAAGGACGGGCTTTGCGGGCGGCAAAACTCAAGCTTACCGCAGACAACACAGGCGTGAGCATTGGCGGCGATGGCCGGATTGATGATGTGGCGTTTAACGGATCATGGGCACAACCCATAGGCAAAGGAGCGGACAAAAGCACGTTGCGGGGTCAGGTTGCGTTAACACCGGATGCGTTGGACGCGTTCAACATTGCTTTGCCATCCGGGATGGTCACCGGTGAAGGCAGCGGGCAGATCGTGCTTGATTTTGAACGCGGCCAGACGCCAAAATTTGCCTTATCGTCTGACCTGCGCGGCCTGCGCATTGTGGTGCCACAACTGTCATGGTCAAAACCTAAAACTGAATCTGGCACTCTAGAAGTTTCGGGTCGTTTGGGCGCGGTGCCACAGGTGGATAACTTGCAAGTTTCTGGCGCTGGGTTAAGCGCGAAAGGATCAGTCAGCCTTAAGGAAGAGGGTGGTCTAGAGCGTGTGCGCATTGATCGGTTGCAATTGAACGACTGGTTGGACATTCCTGTTGATCTGGTGGGGCAAGGCGCTGGAAAATCCGTGCAGGTGGTGTTGCGCGGTGGCACGTTGGACATGCGGCGGGCTGAATTTGGGGGTAGTTCGCAGGCGGCCGGTGGACGCAAGCGCGCGCCCAACCCGCCGATGGTTGTCGCACTTGATCGTCTGCAAATCACCGACACTATCGCACTGACGGGCCTGCAAGGACGGTTTGACACCAACAAAGGCTTGGATGGCCCATTTCAGGCACGCTTGAATGGGGGGACGCCCGTTGAAGGGCGCGTTTTGCCCCAAAACGGACGCAGCGCGGTGAGGCTGGTGTCTAAGGATGCGGGCGGCGTCTTACGCTCTGCTGGATTGTTGAAACAAGTTGTGGGCGGGGACATGTCGCTTGTCCTTTTGCCTGTCGGGTCGGGGGGTGCGTTTGATGGGCGTCTGAGCGCAGGGGATGTACGCATCAAAGATGCACCTGGGATCGCCGCGTTGTTGAATGCTGTTTCTGTGGTCGGCTTGGTGAATGAACTTAACGGGGACGGCATCTATTTTGACACGGTTGAAGCTGATTTCAGATTGACCGCCAATCAACTGACCTTGACCAAAGGCAGTGCTGTCGGCGCGTCCATGGGCCTGTCGATGGAAGGTGTCTATGCGCTGCAATCGGGCCTGATCAACATGCAAGGCGTGATCAGCCCTGTGTATCTTCTCAATGGTATCGGATCTATCTTGACCCGCAAGGGCGAGGGGCTGTTTGGTTTCAATTATGCGCTGAATGGCCCAGCAAAATCCCCGTCTGTGTCGGTAAATCCACTGTCGGCTCTGACGCCGGGGATGTTTCGCGAAATATTCCGTGCGCCGGCACCCGAACTGCCCACCGTTGAGGGTGTCACCAGATCAACACTTCCAACACCCGCCCCCACGACACAGCCTGATAAACCTGTTGTCCTGCGCGGTGAGGATCGGTAGGGCGCTTCCCATGAAACTCTCTGACTTTGATTTTGACCTGCCCGAAACCTTGATTGCCACCCGACCTGCGGTGCCGCGATCCTCTGCGCGATTGTTGGTTGCCGAGGGTGAGGTGTTGCATGACCAACATGTGACGGACCTGACGCAGTGGCTGCAGGCTGGTGATCTGTTGGTGCTGAACGATACCCGCGTTATCCCAGCGCGCCTCACAGGAAAACGGTTTCGCGACAGTGGGCAAGGTCCTGTACAGGCCAAGATCGAAGCCACGCTGCTGGAACCCAAAGGGGATGGCACATGGGCGGCACTGATCAAACCCTTGCGCAAACTAAAAATCGGGGAAGAGGTGGTGTTCAGTGAAGATCTGAGCGCAACTTTAGAAGCAGTGCAAGACGGGCAGGGGCATTTACGCTTTAATTGTACGGGCGATGATTTTGATGCGGCCCTGAATGTGGCTGGGGCGATGCCACTGCCCCCCTACATTGCGGCTAAACGGCCAGCGGATGCCCAAGACCTCACCGACTATCAAACTGTCTTTGCCCGAAATGCCGGGGCCGTTGCCGCACCAACGGCGTCCTTACATTTTGATGATGAATTGCTGGCGGCATTAGCCGCTAAGGGTGTTAAATTCGCCCATGTCACGTTGCACGTTGGCGCGGGCACGTTCCTGCCTGTCAAAGTTGACGATATCAGCCAGCACAAAATGCACAGCGAATGGGGGCAGGTTAGCGCGCAAGCTGCAGCAGATATAGCTGCGACCAAAGCTGCGGGAGCGCGCGTGATCCCTGTGGGCACCACTGCCTTGCGTCTGATCGAAACGGCAGGGCGAAGTGGGCAAATCGCCCCATGGCAGGGCGACACGGATATTTTCATCACCCCCGGTTTTAATTTTCAGGTCGCAGATGCGCTGATGACCAATTTTCACCTGCCAAAATCCACCCTGATGATGCTGGTCTCTGCCATGATGGGCACTGAGATGGTCAAACAAATCTACGCCCACGCTTTGGCCGAAGAATATCGCTTTTTCTCCTACGGGGATGCCTCTTTACTTTTGCCTTAGGCGAAAACGGCACAACAGTGTCGTTTCAAGAACGGATTTGGTCAGCCAAGAGGTTCAGGCAAGGGGCAACACCCGCATAGGAGTCGTCACATGTTTCAGGTTTTATCAAGCGCATGGGCGCTGCTGTTGGGGATGGGCCTGTTGATGATCGGCAACGGGATGCAAGGCACCATGCTAGGCATCCGGGGCGGGATTGAAGGATTTTCGACGTTTCATATGTCGATCGTGATGTCGTGCTATTTTGTGGGTTTCCTTGGTGGGTCTCGCATGGCCCCTGGCATGATCAGGCGCGTCGGGCACGTGCGGGTTTTTGCCGCGCTGGCCTCTCTGATCTCTGCTGTGATGATCTTGTATCCGACGTTTCCCAATATCGCAGTTTGGTCATTCGGCCGTATTTTGATTGGGTTCTGTTTTTCTGCTGTTTATGTGACGGCGGAAAGCTGGCTCAACAATGCGGCGACAAACGAAAACCGCGGGCAGGCACTGTCGCTGTATATGATCGTGCAAACCTTGGGCATTGTTCTGGCGCAAGCCCTGCTGCTAACGGCTGATCCTTCCGGTTTTGTGCTGTTTGTCATTCCCTCTATCTTGGTCAGCATCGCAGTAACGCCGATCTTGCTGTCGATCAGCCCAACGCCCGCTTTTGACACAACAAAGCCGATGAGCCTGCGGACGTTGCTTGATTTTTCGCCTCTTGGTTGTATTGGCATGTTCTTATTGGGCGGGGTGTTTTCTGCACAGTTTGGCATGGCGGCGGTATACGGTGCGGTTGCGGGCCTGTCGGTCGCACAAATCTCAACCTTTGTGGCCACGTTTTTTGTGGGGGCCGTGATCTTGCAATACCCCATTGGGTGGACTTCTGACCGTATGGACCGACGCGCCTTGATTGTGATCGTCTCATTGATTGGCGGGGCAGGGTCGATTGTCGGCATGTTGTTTGGCCATATGTTCCCGATTTTGTTGGTCTCTGCCTTTGTTGTGGGAGGCATGTCTAACCCACTATATTCGCTGCTGATTGCCCACACCAACGACTTTCTTGAACACGAAGACATGGCTTCTGCATCCGGTGGAATGATATTTATCAACGGCTTAGGCGCAATTTTAGGGCCTGTGATTACAGGGTGGATGATGGGCACGACGTTGGGGCCAGGCGGGTTTTACCTGTTCACAGCGGTCTTGTTTTTTGCGCTTGCCGCTTATGCCGCGTACCGCGCCACACAACGTGCTGCTGTTCCTGTTGAAGAGACAGGCAATTATGTGCCGATCTACGCCTCAGCCACATCTGTGGCGGTTGAGTATGCGCAGGAATACGCCATAGAAGCCGACCAAGAGGCCGAAAACGCCAGTTGATAGCGCAAACTATGTCGGTGCTGTTACAATTCGTGAGTAGGCAAAGTGGTTAAATTATTCTTAACCTTGAATGACTTGGAACCCGCACGACAAAGGAGTGCATCCGATGGTAGGCCCTGAACAGGTATTGCAGTTTTGGTTGGACGAGATCGGCCCAAAAGGCTGGTATGACACTGACCCTGCACTTGATGCAAAAATCCAAGAAAAGTTTGGTGAGACCTGGGAAGGTGCATGTCAGGGAAAATATTCGATGTGGTTGACATACCCATCTGGCGCACTGTCCTACATCATCCTGACAGATCAGTTTTCGCGCAATATGTTTCGCGGCACGGGGCGGGCATTTGCCAGTGACAAAATCGCCTTGGCCGCAGCCAAATCCGCCATCGACAAGGGCTGGGACATGCGCATTGACGAACCCGCGCGCCAGTTCTTTTATCTGCCATTGATGCATTCGGAAAACCTGTGTGATCAGGACCGCTGTGTGCGTCTGATGTGTGAACGCATGCCAGAAACACGCGAAGGTAACCTCTTGCATGCCCGCGCGCACCGCGAAGTCATCCGCAAATTTGGTCGTTTTCCGTACCGCAATGACGCATTGAACAGGGCAGGCACAGCGGTGGAAAATGCCTATATCGCCCAAGGTGGATACGGCGCAACAATACGCGAAATGCAGCAGGCCAAAGCCGCCTAAGAACAGCCTCGACTATTGATTGAATTCAGTACAGCCGGACCCTAGGTTGCGCTCAATTGATTTGGGTGATTCAGAGGGTTAAAATGCATTTTCATTGGGATAATTTTGACGGGCTGTTGGCGCGAATAGGGGGCGCTTTTGGCCCACCTTTAATGAACCTTGTGGTGCTGTGTGTTCTGCTTGGTTCAATCATCCTTGATATGTTGCGCAGTTTGGGCACTTTTCTCGGAGAAAAAGGGTATGCTTATTTAGATACGCTGTTGGTTCAAAACAAACTCTCTGCAGACATGAACGGCGTTGAGATATTCAAAAAGCTGCTCACAAATGCAGAAGGTTTCTTGAAGGCAACATTTAACCTCGACCTGCAAAAGGCGTTTGAAAATCTGCAAGAACCAACGCTGTCGGTTGTATTGGGTTCGCTGATCTTACTTGGGGCCATTGTCATTATCGTGGTTCTTACGCTTGATTTCTTGATCCGCGCCATTGGATGGATCGTGCCTTTGCGTATTAAAATCAATGACAAGGCTTTGGTCAGACATGAAACTTTGAATGAAGTATTTGATTTTCTAATGTTGAAAATCCATGCAGGTTTTGATGTCACTGACATTCAGGACAGCAATAATAACCTTGTCTTTTCACGCTACCATCTCTGGCTTTCGATTAAGGCACAACTGGATGAACGGGCAAAAGCTGTACGTTATCACCAGACCCGAGATGCGCTTTTGGCGCGGCTCAAGCGGAACCGGGTGTGGTTTGGCTATCTGCGGGCATATCTAGCCCTTGCTTTCGCAGCCCTATGCATATTGCAAACTTGGCTTCCTGCGGTTTTGTTTATTTTATTCGCGCTTACGATGGTCGTTATGGCATATTCGCACTTTGAAACGGGACGCGATTTGATCCAGAATGATGTTGAAACTTTTGTGTCGCTCACGGACGATTTCCAGCCAGATTTATTGGTCATAGAACAGACAATGGCTGCACCAAAAAACTGGAACCAAACCCTGCAAAAATGCCCTGATCTTATTGCGTTGATTGGCCATGCAGTGGGTCGCAAATTGCAACAGAGCGAAAAGCCAGACAAGCCTCATGATCAAGATACATAGCAGACATGCGCGATGCCCTGATGTCATTGAGTGTTCTTATCTTATAGTTTAACGGTAAACTAAATTCCGTTATTCTTGAGAGGGCACACCCATGGCTGAAAAAACCTTTGATCTTATTGTGATTGGGGCAGGGCCGGGGGGCTATGTCGCGGCCATTCGTGGTGCGCAACTGGGTATGAAGGTCGCTATTGTTGAACGCGAACATCTGGGCGGTATCTGTCTGAACTGGGGCTGTATCCCGACCAAGGCACTGCTGCGCTCTTCTGAAGTGTTTCATTTGATGCACCGGGCCAAGGAATTTGGCCTCAAGGCGGACAACATTGGCTATGATCTGGACGCTGTGGTCAAACGCTCGCGCAAAGTTGCGGCGCAACTATCTGGCGGCATCGGCCATCTGATGAAAAAGAACAAGATCACGGTGTTTATGGGGGCTGCCAAGCTGGCGGGCAAAGGCAAGGTCAGTGTTAAGGGCGATAAAGGCACCGATGATTTAAATGCAAAAAATATCGTTGTCGCCACAGGCGCACGTGCGCGTGAATTGCCGGGGCTTGAGGCCGATGGCAAACGGGTCTGGACCTATAAACATGCGCTGCAACCACCACATATGCCCAAGAAACTATTGGTCATTGGGTCTGGGGCAATTGGCATCGAATTTGCCAGTTTTTACAACACACTAGGCGCAGACACGACCGTTGTTGAAGTCATGGACCGCGTGCTGCCCGTTGAAGACGCTGAAATCTCAACCTTTGCCAAAAAGGCGTTTGAGAAACAGGGCATGAAGATCATGCAAAAGGCGATGGTCAAACAGCTTGATCGCTCCGCTGACAAGGTCACCGCGCATATCGAAGTCGGCGGTAAAGTTGAAAAACAAGAGTTCGACACTGTCATTTCCGCTGTGGGCATCGTTGGCAATGTTGAGGGACTTGGCCTCGAAGATATGGGCGTGAAAATCGACCGGACCCATGTTGTGACAGACGAATACTGCCGCACTGGTGTCGATGGTGTCTACGCAATCGGTGACATTGCAGGTGCCCCTTGGTTGGCACACAAAGCGTCCCACGAAGGCGTTATGGTTGCCGAATTGATGGCCGGAAAACATCCACATCCCGTAAAACCAGAAAGCATTGCAGGATGCACATATTGTCACCCACAGGTCGCGTCTGTTGGATATTCCGAAGCGAAAGCCAAAGAATTGGGTTATGAGATCAAAGTGGGCCGCTTCCCCTTTATCGGCAACGGCAAGGCGATCGCTTTGGGCGAAGAAAGTGGCATGATCAAAACCATCTTTGATGCAAAAACCGGCGAATTACTGGGCGCGCACATGATTGGTGCCGAAGTCACTGAACTGATCCAAGGGTACGTTGTGGGCCGCCAACTTGAAACCACCGAAGAAGACCTGATGAACACTGTCTTCCCGCACCCCACATTGTCCGAAATGATGCACGAGGCGGTGCTGGATGCCTATGGACGTGTGATCCATATGTAGGCTGGTCCCTGCCATCGTTTTCTGAAAAGCTGGATACAACCAGAGCAGGAGTTTCCGGTGGTCAGTATCAACCGTGTCGTTATGCAGCCGGCCAGCCGTAGGATGATCCACGCCCTAGGGCCGGACCATCTAGAGGCGGCTGAAATTTCGGGCAAATGGGGTGAGATGTTCACGTTCAAAAGCTATGAACAATTTCGATTTCCCAAATATGATATCTGCGAAGGACCGTTCAAAAATGCAGAGACTGGTAAAAAACGCCGATTTGACCTGATCCTTGCCAATCAGGTGTGGGAACATTTGGACCGCCCCTATGCGGCGACACGCAATGTCTATAAAATGTTGCGCAAGGGTGGATTTTTCTGGGTTGCGGTGCCGTTTTTTGTGCCGTTCCATGCGGCCCCACAAGATAACTCACGTTGGTCTGCGCGCGGGTTGAAAAATCTGCTGATCGAAGGGGGCTTTGATGCGGAGGCAATTCATGCAGAACAATGGGGCAATCGCCACGTTGCCCTGCGAAACATGGAAGAGGTTTGGCCGCCCAAATATGACCCCGACACCGATGACATCAAAAACGATCCAATGATGCCGATCTGTTCATGGGCCTTGGCGCAAAAAGTGTAGGGCGTTTGTAAGTGGTTGATAAAACACCCTTTGCGATGATCTTTGCTCTCTGGGGCGCGGGTCTTGGCGCCGCAGCGCAATATGGCAAAGTTAGCGTGATCTTTGACCTATTACCCCAAGCTTACCCAGAGGCGGGAACCGCAATCGGGTTTATCGTATCGCTGGTTGGATTGGTTGGCATTGTCTTTGGGGTGATGGCTGGCTTGGTTGTTGCGCGCATCCGATATCGACGCGCCTTGCTGACGGCGCTTTGGATCGGTGCAGCCGTATCGCTGATACAGGCATTCATACCGCCCTTACCATGGATGTTACTCAGTCGATTGATTGAGGGCGCATCTCACCTTGCCATAGTCGTGGCTGCCCCGACATTGATTGCCCAACTTAGCGCCCCTAAGGATCGCGGGTTGACCCTGACGCTTTGGGGCACCTTCTTTGGCGTCGCCTTTGCTGTGCTTGCATGGCTGGGGCGCCCCTTGGCGGTGTCGTGCGGCCTCCCGGCACTTTTCATCGCGCATGCCCTCTATATGGCGGGTTTTGCGATGTTTCTCTCCCGTGGTCTACGTGCCTTGCCAGACGAGGGCGCACAGGCCCCTTTTTCGCTTCTGCAAACCTTGCGCGATCATGTCACCATCTACCGCTCGCCCCGTATTCCTGCCGCTGCGGCAGGATGGTTATTTTACACATTCAGCTTTGTATCGATCCTCACCGTCTTGCCGCCCTATCTTGATCCTGCGGTGCGCACTATGATCATGGGCGCAATGCCCTTGACCAGCATCGCAATCTCTATGTCATTCGGCGTCTTTTTATTGCGCGTCATTACACCTGTGCGGGTTGTCGAACTAGGCTTTGCGCTGTCGCTCCTCTGTATGATGTGGCTTTGGTTCAGCCCCGGTGCACCTTTGGCTTGCCTGTCCCTTGCTGGGGCCATGGGCCTGATCCAAGGGGCCAGTTTTGCAGCGGTGCCGCAGTTGAACGATACGCCGACCACCCAAGCGCAAGCCAACGGTGCGATGGCTCAAATGGGCAACATCGGCAACACAATTGGTACGCCGATTATGGCTGCTGCTTTGGCTGGCATGGGCTATGCCGCGCTGCCAATTTTGGCGGGCATCGCTTTTGCTGGTGGGCTGACAATCCACCTAATACTCGGTTTTCTACGCAAAGCGTAAGCGCGTTCTCCTTTGGTTCTCATTTTTCCATTGGAGAATCTTACAACACCACCTATGTACAGATCGTTAATGGGGGCGTGTGATGGCTGAGCTGAAAAATATCGAAGTGCGCGGCGCGCGCGAACATAATCTCAAGAACATCGATGTGGATATTCCGCGCGATCAACTTGTTGTAATCACTGGGCTTTCGGGCTCTGGGAAATCGTCACTCGCCTTTGACACGATCTATGCCGAAGGGCAGCGTCGTTATGTGGAATCGCTGTCTGCTTATGCGCGCCAGTTTCTGGATATGATGCAAAAACCGGATGTGGATCACATCAGCGGCCTATCGCCGGCTATTTCTATCGAACAGAAAACCACGTCGAAAAATCCACGTTCGACCGTCGGCACAGTCACCGAAATTTACGACTACATGCGCCTGCTATTCGCCCGCGTTGGCACACCCTATAGCCCTGCCACCGGCAAACCTATTGAAGCGCAGCAAGTTCAAGACATGGTCGACCGCATCATGCAGATGGAGGAAGGCACACGCGCCTATCTGCTGGCCCCGATCGTACGGGACCGTAAAGGTGAATATCGCAAGGAATTCATTGAGTTGCGTAAAACTGGCTTTCAGCGCGTAAAGGTGAACGGCGAATTCTACGAACTGGATGAGCCACCCACATTGGACAAGAAATTCCGCCATGACATTGACGTTGTGGTCGACCGCATTGTTGTGCGCGAAGGCTTGGAAACCCGGCTTGCGGATTCATTGCGCACCGCCTTGGACCTTGCTGACGGTATCGCGATCCTCGAAACGGCCCCGGCAGAGGGTGATCCCGAACGGCACACATTTTCTGAAAAATTTGCCTGCCCGGTCAGTGGCTTCACCATCCCAGAAATTGAACCACGCCTGTTTTCTTTCAACGCGCCCTTTGGGGCCTGTCCAGAATGTGACGGGCTAGGGGTCGAATTGTTCTTTGACGAACGCCTTGTCGTGCCTGATCAGAATTTGAAAATCTATGACGGCGCGCTGGCCCCATGGCGTAAAGGCAAATCACCCTATTTCAAGCAAACCATTGAAGCGATTGCCAAACATTATCAATTCAATCCGTCGACCAAATGGAAAGATCTGCCTGAAAAGGTGCAGAAGGTTTTTCTTTATGGGTCTGACAAAGAAGAGATCAAATTTCGCTACGACGAGGGCGGGCGCGTCTATGAGGTGACACGCGTGTTTGAAGGGGTGATCCCAAACATGGAACGCCGCTACCGAGAGACCGATAGCAACTGGATCCGCGAAGAATTTGAGCGCTATCAGAACAACCGATCTTGCGGCACTTGCGAGGGCTACCGATTGCGCGCCGAAGCATTGGCAGTCAAGATTGGTCCCTCAGGCGGATCAAAAGACGAATTACTCCATGCTGGACAGGTTGTTCAGATGTCGATCCGCGAGGCATATGCATGGTGCCAAACTGTACCCGAAAATCTGACCGTCCAAAAAAATGAAGTTGCCAAGGCGATTTTAAAAGAGATTGGCGAACGCCTTGGTTTCTTAAATAATGTTGGTTTAGAGTACCTTACGCTGGCACGTTCAAGTGGTACATTAAGTGGCGGCGAAAGCCAACGCATCCGTTTGGCCAGTCAAATTGGTTCTGGCCTGACAGGGGTTCTGTATGTGTTGGATGAGCCGTCAATCGGGTTGCACCAGCGCGACAATGACCGTCTGCTGTTAACCCTCAAGAACCTGCGTGATCAGGGCAATACGGTGATCGTGGTTGAACACGACGAAGAGGCCATTCGTGAAGCGGATTATGTCTTTGATATTGGTCCAGGCGCGGGTGTGCATGGGGGGCAGGTGGTCAGTCACGGCACCCCTGATCACGTTGCCAATGATCCGAAATCGCTGACTGGTCAGTACCTCACGGGCAAGCGCGAAATTGCCGTGCCCGCGACCCGCCGCAAGGGCAATAAGAAAAAGCTACAGGTGGTCAAGGCGACAGGCAACAACCTGCAAAATGTCACCGCGGACTTCCCGCTTGCCAAATTTGTTTGCGTCACCGGGGTGTCTGGCGGTGGTAAATCCACGCTGACCATCGAAACATTGTTTAAAACAGCGTCGATGAATTTGAACGGCGCGCGCCAAACGCCCGCACCGTGTGAAACAATCAAAGGCCTCGAACACCTCGACAAAGTGATTGATATTGACCAACGCGCCATTGGTCGCACGCCACGTTCCAACCCCGCGACCTACACCGGGGCCTTTACCCCGATCCGCGATTGGTTTGCGGGCCTGCCAGAGGCCAAAGCACGTGGGTATAAGCCCGGTCGCTTTAGCTTTAACGTCAAGGGGGGGCGCTGTGAGGCGTGCCAAGGCGACGGCGTGATCAAGATCGAAATGCACTTTCTGCCGGACGTCTATGTGGAATGTGAAACCTGCAAAGGTGCGCGCTATAACCGCGAAACGCTTGAGATCAAGTTCAAGGGCAAGTCGATTGCTGATGTGCTGAACATGACCGTTGAAGACGCGCAAACCTTCTTTCAGGCAGTTCCGTCGATCCGCGAGAAAATGGATGCGCTGATGCGGGTCGGGCTGGGCTATATCAAGGTCGGGCAACAGGCGACGACCTTGTCTGGTGGTGAGGCGCAGCGCGTGAAGCTGTCCAAAGAACTCAGCAAGAGGTCGACAGGGCGTACGCTGTATATTTTGGATGAACCTACAACTGGGCTACACTTTGAAGATGTACGTAAGCTATTGGAAGTACTGCATGAATTAGTGGATCAGGGCAATTCAGTCATCGTGATTGAGCATAACCTTGATGTGATCAAAACAGCAGATCATATTATCGACATCGGCCCAGAAGGCGGTGATGGCGGGGGCAAGATCGTAGCCACTGGCACGCCCGAAAAGGTCGCAGAAGTTGCCGAAAGCCATACAGGAAAATACCTCAAGCCGATGCTTGAGAAGCGTGCAAAGGTGGCAGCGGAATAATCGCCGCCACCACGCAGCTAGCGTTTCATGCTACAGGTGCTGACACCCACTAAGCGATAGAGCCCGCAGGTTCCCAACAGGCCGGTGACCAGTGGTATAATGCCGATCAGAAGCGCCAAACGGTAGGGCGCATCCGGCATAAGAAAGAAGGCCACCAACAATGCTGTGCCAACAAGTACGCGAACGAGACGGTCGAAATTTCCAACATTCTTTGAAAACATATCATCAACTCCTCTGTGTGATATTCAAATGTTAGCATGTATTTTGTCGATGCGCGTTGATCTGGATCAAGCAGTGATTTTAAGGCGCGCTTAGGCACAGTGTAAGCAGTCGGGCAAAGCCCGGTGCGTCTAACGTATCAAACTGACCACTTAGCATTTCCAATTCCTCTGCCCGTGTTCGGCCCAAGACGGGATCAGCGAACAAATGGAATTTTTCGGAGATATCCCAATCTGTTAAAGGCATATCTGTATCGCCACGCGGGGTTCTTGGCTCTGAGGTGAAGCTGCGCCCGTCGTTTAACGTAATCGTGACCTGCGCCCAGCGTTTTCCTACAGAAATGGCAGTGAAATGAGGATCGTCCACCAATTGGGTGGCCTGCGATATCCGCAATATATCCGGATCGTGCAGGGTCGCTTCAGCCAATTCCGGCATCCCGACCTGTCCCCGCACAATCATCGCGGCTACGGGGAACGCAATCGAATAGGCGAATTCGTCAGGTGTGGCAGGTGTGTGGCCGGCCAAACGGGTGGCATTGTGGAATGTCTTGATCTCAACACGCGCAACCTGATTATGGGTCAGCGCGTGTTCGGTCATCAATGCCGCTGCTGCATCAATACTGGGGTGTGCCCAGCGACAACAGGGGTAGGGCTTGTAATGTGTGTCCTCAACCAAACGCCAGCCTTCTCCTAAATCCTGCCAAAACTCTGGGGCGTCTTCACAGGTTAACGCAGGTGCGCCGGTAAACCCCTCACGTGCTAAATAGGCCGCCGTTACCCCAGATGGCGCGCCCCAACCAACGCCGTCTCGCACCATTGTTGGATGGTCAATGCAGCGCATCATCTGACTGCGCGGCCCATGGTATTCGCCAATGCCTGCCGCATGTCTGATCTGATCTGCATTACACCCCAACGCACGTGCGCAGGCTGTTGCAACGCCCACCGCCGTCCATGCGCCTGATGTATGATAATCTGCACAGGTCGCGTGCTGCGCCAATCCTGCACGATAGCTGACCTCATAGGCCACGGCGAGCAATGCGGCGAACTCTGGCCCTGTCATGGGGACTTCAGCAGCATCCGCGATGGCGAGCATGGCTGGAAAAACGGCAGACCCAGCATGACCTTTGCACGGTGATGTGCCGTCATGCGCGTCTACGGAATCGACAGTAAAAGCACCAGCCATCGCCGCCCCAGCAGGGCTAACCACCTGACCATTCACCAAAATACGCGCACCACCCGCGCCACCGGGACCAAACAGCGCGACAGCACCGCGTCGTGCAATATCAGCCATGGTTGTGGTCGATGCGACTGCGGCGACCCCCATTGTATCCGTGAACGAGCGTCGCAAAACGCGCAACACGTCATCAGGCAGATCACTGTGGGTTAGGTCAGCGGCAAAGTCATGAAAGGGCAGGGGCATCAGGCGCTCCGTGAGGTTGAGTTACCCCCACCATATGTCAGACGGTCGCGCCAAAATGCCTATTTGCGACCTTAATCGCTGCGCCCGCGCTTTTCAAAACGGGGCAACATGGCGGAAAAATCCTTGCCCTTGCCGTCTTCATCCTCAACGAACTGCGCATAGAGCGCCAGCGCCAAGGCCCCCATTGGGGTATCGGCATCGGCCATTTCTGCGGCTTGTTGCGATAATCCCAAATCCTTGAGCATCAATTCAGCGGCAAACCCGGGTGTGTAATTGTTGTCGCTGGGCGATTGCGGGCCAACCCCGGGGGCAGGGCAATAAGCGTTCATCGACCATGAATAGCCAGACGAGGTGCTAACCACATCAAACATCTTTTGACGGTCCAGACCCAGTTTGTCCGCCAGTGAAAATGCCTCGCAGGTGGCGATCATCGTGGCACCCAAGATCATGTTATTACATATTTTTGCAGCCTGACCCGCCCCAGCATCACCGCAATGCACCGCTTTTTGACCCATGATGTCAAACAATGGCGCAGCTTTTGCAAAAGCGTCTTCTGATCCGCCCGCCATAAAGGTCAAGGTGCCACCGGATGCACCCCCAATGCCACCCGACACAGGGGCATCGACTGCCAAAATACCCGCATCTTCAGCCGCCTCTGACGTATTGCGCGCGCTTTCCACATCAACGGTCGAGCAATCCAGCAGCAAGCTGCCCTTACTCATATGCTCAATCGCTTGTACAGCAACTTGGCGCAAGATCGACCCGTTTGGCAGCATGGTGATCACCACATCCGCACCCGTTGCGGCAGCCGCAATGTCGGCCACAGCCTCAACACCTTCTGCCGTAGTGCCTGCTACGTCAAAGCCACGGACAGTGTGACCTGCTTTTGCCAGATTGGTGGCCATCGGCGCGCCCATGTTACCAAGGCCGATGAAGCCGATTGTCAGCGTATCCATTGCGATCTCCTCAAGAGTTAGCGCGTTTTTGCCCAAAGGTTGTAGCATCTTACTGATTGCACTCGACGGGACGTCCATATCTGCAAACTGCCATTTCGGATTGCGATCTTTGTCGATGATAGCGGCACGAATGCCTTCAATAAAATCGCCGTGTTCTGTCGCGCGGTAGGTAAAGCGATATTCCAAATCCAACGCGCGCGCCATGGTCAGGGACGGGCCGCGCAACCGATGGATGGCCTCAATCGTGCAGGCCATAGAGAGGGGCGAGGACCGCTGCATTTTCTTGAGTGTTTCAGCGGCAAAACTGCCCTCGTGATTGCGCAGATCAACCAGCACATCGCCTAAACCTTCGCCGCTAAACAAGCTGTTGATCATGTCAATCTGGCTGTGCAGGTCACCGGGCGGCGGGGTTTCTCTGGCGCTTTCGATGACCGCAACATCACCGTCACTTTCGAGTTTTTCGATCAAAGATGGCCA
>CALKXT010000119.1 GCA_938003685.1 uncultured Sulfitobacter sp.
CACAACCAATAACCGCATGGAGCTATTGGCTGCGATCAACGCCCTTGAGGCATTGGATCGCAAGACTGAGATAACCATCGTCACAGACAGCAACTACGTCAAAAATGGTATCACTGGCTGGATTTTTGGCTGGAAGAAAAACGGCTGGAAAAACGCGGCGAAAAAGCCCGTGAAAAATGTTGAGTTGTGGCAACGTCTTGATGCCGCAAACGCCCAGCATTCGGTCACGTGGGAATGGGTCAAGGGCCATGCAGGCCACCCCGAAAACGAACGCGCCGATGCACTTGCCCGCGCGGGCATGGCCCCGTTCAAAAAATGAGCCTGATCAGTCTGCTCGATTATGCATCAGTTCTCATTTTTGCCATCACAGGGGCATTGGTCGCCAGTCGCGCGCAACTTGATCTGGTGGGCTTTGCCTTCATCGCCTGCCTGACTGCCTTGGGCGGCGGCACCATTCGCGACCTTTTGCTCGACCGTAATCCGATCTTCTGGATTGCAAACCCAACCTACCTCGCTGTTGCAGCCACATCTGCATTTTTGGTTTTCTTCACCGCACATCTATTAGAAAGCCGCCTACGCACATTGATCTGGCTTGATAGCCTTGCGTTGGCAATCGCCGTTGCTGCGGGTGCTGGTGTGGCAATATCACTGGATCAATCCGCCATTATCGTCATCTTGATGGGGATGATCACGGGCTGCATGGGCGGGTTGATGCGGGACGTCGTTGTGGGCGATGTGCCTTTGGTGCTGAAGCAAGGGGAACTCTATGTCACAGCAGCCTTTGTCGGCGCTGCGTCTGCCGTACTGGTAAGGTACTACGAATATGATACGCTCTTGGCGCTGCTGGCCTGTGCCATTGCCACATGGATTTTGCGCGCAGGGTCATTGTTTTTTGGCTGGCACCTACCCGTCTACAAGAGCGCACCACCCAAGACCTAAGCCCGATGTCAGCCTTTTCACCCTTTCACAAATACTCTGTTCACCGACGCCAGTGAAACGGCACAATGATCAGCGCCCCGATTGAGGATGCAATGGCGTTCAACCCCGGGCTAGAAAATCCAAACCCAAACATGATCCGCACAAAGTAGAACAAAAAAGCGCCCCCAATGCAGATGATGATGGATTGCAAAATCCCATTATGCGTCCACCCAGTTTTTTCGGAAATATATCCGACAATCCCGGCAATAACGACCGTCCCAAACATGGTCAGAAACATCTATTATTCTCCTGTCAGTCGGGTGCCGGGTGCAATCTGTGCGCCGCGTTGGAAATCATCAACATCCTGCGCAGCCTTACCTGCCCGTTGCAAGCGAGTCAGCAATACCGCGCCTTGACCGCAAGCCACACGCATTTGAGAATCCAACACCTCGCCAGTGGCACCGCCACCCTCAGCTAAGGTTGACCCTAGCACTTTCACTCGCGTGCCAGCATGTTCAAACCACGCGCCGGGAAAGGGGGACAACCCTCGGATCAAGCGATCAACTTCAATAGCTGGCTTTGACCAATCAATCCGAGCCTCTGCCTTGTCAATTTTAGACGCATAAGTCACGCCGATCTCCGATTGCGGCTCGGGCGTTAAATCATCGAGCGTTGCAAGCGCCGTCACAATGGCAGCGGACCCAATTTCGCTTAACCGATCATGCAGCTCTGCGGTTGTCTCATCACGACCAATTGCTGTGACCTCGCGTAACAAAACGGGCCCAGTGTCCAACCCTGCCTCCATCTGCATAATACAGACGCCCGTTTCAGCGTCCCCTGCCATGATCGCGCGGTGAATGGGCGCAGCACCACGCCACCGCGGCAACAGGCTGGCATGGATGTTCAAACATCCCCGCTTGGGTGCATCCAAAATGATCTGCGACAGGATCAAACCATAGGCGACCACGACTGCGATATCAGCATCAAGTGCCGTAAATGCGGCTTGATCTTCCGTTGATTTCAAAGACGTTGGATGGCGCACAGGCAGACCTAATGCTTCGGCACGTGTCTGTACCGGACTGGGACGATCTTTCTTGCCGCGACCTGCCGGCCTTGGCGGTTGGCAATAGACACAAACAACATCATGCCCTGCCGCCACCAGCGCATCCAATACGGGTACTGAGAAATCGGGAGTTCCCATGAAAATCACACGCATCACATCGTTCCTTCACCGAGAGCCAGCGATGCGCTCACTCTACCTCTGAGACTTACGCGCCCGCCGGATCAGCATATCGCGCTTCATCTTACTTAGATTGTCGAAATACATCCGCCCAGCCAAATGATCGATCTGGTGCTGTACTGACGTCGCCTCTAGCCCGACAAAGTCACGCTCTACCGTTGCGCCATGTTCATCCATATACCGCACCGTCACGCCACGCGGACGGCTGATCTTGGCCGAAAATCCGGGCAAATTTGGGCTGGCTTCTTCATGTATATTCATTATCGCGGAGGCATCAATCACCGCCGGGTTCGCCAAGCGGATACGCCGATTGCGCCCCTCAGATGCATCAACAACGGCCAATTGGAGCATCACACCAATCTGCGGTGCCCCCATACCCACACCGGGCATCGCATCCATTGTGTCAACCATGTCATCCCAAACGCCGCGCACCTCATCTGTGATTTCACTCACGGTTTCAGCCTTTGTTTTCAACCGTTTGTCCGGCCAAGGGATACACTTTCTCACGCTCATTGTGCTTCATACTCCGCAATTAAGGCCACCCGATCATCTGATGTTAAATGATCAAACGTCACGATCCCATCAAGATGATCGATCTCATGTTGCACACAAGCTGCAGCAAAGCCTTCAAAGCTTTGTACATAGCGTCCCCCATTCAGCCCGGTCCACACCATCTGGACCTGCGCAGGGCGGCTGATGTCTGCACTCACGCCGGGGATGCTAAGGCAGCCTTCGCTGTTAGTCGCGCGTTCTTCGCTGACTTCTTGCAGCATGGGATTGATACAGACAATCGGGTCCGGTTTACCGTCTTTCCATCCAGCATCCATCACGAATATGCGTTGCATCGCACCAACTTGCGGCCCAGCCAAACCGCGACCAGGCGCGGCATACATCGTTTCCAGCATATCAGCAGCCAATTGTTCTATCTCAGCCGTCACCGCATCAATCGGCGCACAGGTGTCAGCCAAACGCGGGTCCGGCCACATCACAATCGGCAGAACGCTCATCCGCGCGCCAATTCGCGTTTTAACTTAACCATCTTGCGGGTGATCATCTGGCGACGCAGAGGTTTGAGGTAGTCGATGAACAACTTACCTTCTAAGTGGTCAATCTCGTGCTGCACACATGTTGCCCAAAGCCCTGTAAACGTATCGGTTTGCTCCGCGCCATCGCGATCAATCCAGCGCACATCAACCTCAGCGGGGCGCGTCACGTCGGCAAATTGATCTGGGATCGACAGGCACCCTTCCTCATAGATATTTAGATCATCAGAGGATGCGATCACTTCGGGATTAAACATGATCAGCGGGTTTGGCTCTTCACCCTCTTCTTTCACGCAATCCAGCACAATCAGTCGGTCCAGCACGCCAATCTGGGGTGCGGCAAGCCCAACGCCGGGGGCCTCATACATTGTGGTCAGCATATCATCAGCTAAGCGGCGCAAATCATCCGTCAAATCACTGACAGGCGCGCAAGCTTTTTTCAGCCGGGGGTCGGGGTGTAAAAGAATGTTCCGTTTCATGAGGCTGATTTAGGCTATGAAATGCAACACTGCAACCGGGGGCTTGCAAGGTCCGCGTTTGTCAGTAGCTTGGCGCGCAACTGAATTGGAGATCCACATGAATTTTGACGAAATCATCGACCGCCGCGGCAGCCATTGTTCCAAATGGGACAAGATGGAATCCCTCTATGGTGTTCCCGCCGACACCGGGATCGCGATGTGGGTTGCGGATATGGATTTCCGCCCCCCCGCCGTGGTGCAGGACGCCGTCCAAGCCCAAGCAGATCATGGGATCTATGGATATTACGGCGACGACAGCAAATATCTGGCGGCGATCCAGTGGTGGATGCAAACCAGACATAATTGGAAAGTCGAACCAGAATGGATTTTCACCACGCACGGCTTGGTCAATGGCACGGCCATGTGCGTCGATGCCTTCACCGCACAGGGGGATGGTGTTGTGTTGTTCACGCCTGTCTATCACGCTTTTGCCAAAGTGATTAACGCGGCAGGTCGCAATGTGGTCGAATGTGCATTGGTCAACAACGCGGGCCGCTATGAAATGGATTTCGACGCCTATGACGCGCAGATGACAGGCGCAGAAAAAATGCTGGTGCTTTGCTCTCCGCACAATCCCGGTGGGCGCGTTTGGTCAAAAGACGAACTGCAAGGCGTTGCAGACTTTGCCAAACGACATGATTTGGTTTTGGTGTCGGACGAAATTCACCACGATCTGGTGATGCCGGGCCATATTCATACGCCTATGGCTAAGTTTGAGGATATCACTGACCGTTTGGTGATGATGACCGCAACGACCAAGACGTTTAATATTGCGGGCTGTCATTCCGGCAACGTGATCATCCAAGGTGCAGGATTGCGCGCCAAATTTGCGGGCCGGATGAACGCCTTGGGATTATCACCAAACTCATTTGGCATGTTCATGGTCACCGCTGCATATTCCCCAGAAGGGGCGGCATGGCTGGACGAATTGATCCTCTATCTAGACGGCAATCGAAAACTGTTTGACGACGCAATCAACGCGATCCCCGGTCTTTCCTCAATGCCTTTAGATGCGACATATCTGGCGTGGGTCGATTTTGAAGGCACAGGCATGTCCGCAGAGGAATACCGCAAGCGCGTCGAGAATGACGCCCGTATTGCAGTAAACCATGGCCCCACGTTCGGCAAAGGCGGCGATAACTTTCTGCGTTTCAACATTGCCACACCAAGGGCACGTGTTGAGGAAGCCTGCAAGCGTTTGGCGGATGCCTTCAAAGATTTACAGTAATCTCACCACACCATCATTCAAGAAAAACAGAGCGCCTTTCATCAAGCGCTCTGTATTGCTTTGAGGGCTTAATTACGACCCGCCATCACACCACCATCCACGGGCAGGACAGTTCCGGTGATCCAAGACGCCTCATCTGACGCAAGAAACAACAGTGCATTCACGACATCGGCTGGTTTACCATTGCGACCTAATGGATGGATCGCGGCAAACTGCGGCAAAGACGCGGCAATCTGATCGTCGGTCATAAAGGTCGAATAAACTGGCGTTTCAACAACAGCCGGGGCAACGGAATTGATCCGGATGTTTTCACCCGCCAATTCAATCGCAAGATTCTTTGTCAACTGATGCACCCCCGCATTCGCCGCTGAATACGCCGCAGATGGTGTCGCGCCAATCGCCTGCAATGCCCACATAGACCCTGTTTGCACAATCGCGCCGCCGCCGCGTTTGATCATGGCTTTTGCAGCAGCTTGGGCGGCAAAGAACTTACCCTTAAGAATGACATCAACAAAGTTGTCATATTCAGCCTCAGTAGCTTCAATAAACGGCTTGGGTGCAAAGATACCTGCGTTGTTGACCAGAATATCCAAACCACCAAAAGACGATTCTGCTGTTTCAACCAATTTTTGTGCCGTTTCCGGTGACGCGATATCACCTGCGAAAATGACAATTGAGGCACCTGTTGGGTCAATCCCATCGGCCGCTGTTCGCAGCTTATCCGCGTCGCGCCCGTTGATCACTACCTTTGCCCCTTCAGCCACAAGGCGCGTTGCCGCCTCTAGGCCGATACCTGATCCACCGCCTGTGACGACTGCAACTTTATCTTCAAAACGCATTTCAGCTCCTGTCTATCTAGTACTAGGTAGATTACCCAGTTACGGCTAGCTAACAAGTTGAATGATCCACGTCAACTGTGTATCTAGTAGTAGATATACAGCGGAATTTATAATGACCTCTCAAGAACCACTTAGTCAAAAAGCCTCTGAAATCTTAGGATCTGCGCAATCCCTAATGCAGGACAAAGGCTATAATGGCTTTAGCTTTCGCGATGTCGCCGCGCAGGTTGGTATCAAAAGTGCGAGTATCCACTACCACTTTCCAACCAAAGGCGACCTGGCCAAAGCCGCGGTGGGCAGTTACCGCGAGGCATTTTCAAAGCTGCTGGAGGATATCTCAGCGCAGAACATCACACCACGTTCACAGCTGCAAAAATACGGCGATATTTTCATGGACACCCTGACAGTCAAACACAACGCGTGTCTGTGCGGCATCCTCGCCAGCGAAGCGGAAAGCCTGCCCGAAGATGTCAGACACCAAGTCGATGGCTTTTTCGATGATCAACGTGCATGGCTATCAGCAGTCGTTGAGGCAGGCATCAAGGACGGGACATTCCGCAGCGTCATTGCAACACAGCAATATGCGATCACATTTTTGTCCGCGCTTGAGGGTGCAATGATCATCGCGCGCAGCACCCAAAAGCCAGAAATACTAAATCAAACAACCGATCAGATGATCGGCCTCATTGACGACACGGCGGACTAGAGACATTAGCGTCCGTCAGAAATGAGCCCAACCGGCGCATCAACTGGTTTCTCAAAATCTAATGCCGCTGCATAAGCAACAGCCGTGGCGCGTTTGAATTCATACTGCATTTCACCCGCCTCTTCGTCACCCGCCACGATCAAACATTGGAACAGATGATTTGCCCCATCATAGAGATCGACCAAACCGCGCAGCTGCGGCGTGTCCTCTGCCACGACAGCGAATCCTGTTTTCCACATGCGCAACACGCGATAAATTTCACCATTCGCATCAATCCGCAAACGTGATGCTTTGCGAAGCCCTGCAATACGTGCCGCATCTAATCCCGCTTGGATTTCTTTCGAAAAAACCGCTTCCATACATTCCCCCATGTTAAGAGTAGGCTGCCCTAAACCATGACAAAATCAAGTTAATTTTTCATGTCAGTTTCTAATGTGCATCCATGCACGCTTGCTGCGCCTTGGCTGCAATAGGCACAACAGCCCAACTGCCCTAGATGTTCCTCAAATTGAAAGAAGGGGAACAACATGGGGCTTTTAGTTGACGGCGAATGGCAGGATAAATGGTACGATACCAAATCGTCAGATGGTAAATTTGAACGCGCCGCCGCCAAGTTTCGCAACTGGATTACTGAGGATGGCAGTGCCGGCCCCTCTGGTGAGGCAGGATTCAAGGCAGAATCAGGGCGCTATCACCTCTATGTCAGCCTCGCGTGTCCGTGGGCGCATCGCACACTGATTTTTCGCGAACTCAAAGGATTAGCAGCCCACATAGATGTCTCTGTCGTACATCCCGATATGCTGGGCGAGGGGTGGACATTTGAAACAGATAAGAAGGGTGCAACAGGCGATCATTTGTTTGGCCTGCCCTTCGCGCGCGACATCTATCTCAAGGCTGATCCGAAATTCTCTGGGCGCGTTACAGTCCCGATTCTATGGGACAAGGAACAAGGCACAATTGTATCCAACGAAAGTGCCGAAATCATCCGAATGTTCAACTCGGCCTTTGTTGAGATCACCGGAAATACCGTTGATTATTGGCCCAGCGACATGCGGGCAGACATCGAACCTATTAACGAGCGCATTTATGAGACACTGAACAATGGCGTCTACAGATGTGGCTTTGCAACGACGCAAGACGCCTATGATAGTGCTGTGCATCCCTTGTTCGACACATTGGATTGGCTTGAAGGTATCCTATCGAAAAACCGCTATCTGTTGGGGGACAAGCTGACCGAGGCCGATTGGCGGTTGTTCACAACTCTGGTGCGTTTTGATCCAGTGTACCACTTACATTTCAAATGCAATCATGCCCGTATCATCGATTACCCGAACCTGTGGGCCTATACACGCGAGCTATTTCAAATGCCGGGCGTGGCCCAGACCGTGAATTTCGACCATATTGTGCGCCATTATCACTATAGCCACGAGACGATTAACCCACATCGGATTATTCCTGTTAATCCTCTGCTCAACTTTAACGCGCCGCATGGCCGCGACTAAATTGCGGCCCTATCGCCTTTCAGTTCCATAATGTTCTACCATCGCCGCCAGATCATCTGGCGGCGTTCCCGATGGTACAAAGGCACGCGCATTCGCGCAGTGGGCAAATATTGATCCATCGGAAAAGAACGACGTATCGGTTACGAAAATTACCCGCGCGTCTGGTTGGCGATAATTCGCATAATCCGACACAGCAAGCGCGGACCCCTCATCCAGAACCAGATCGAGAATGATAATACCGACATCGTTTTCTGCCAGAAATTTTGTCGCCGCGCTTTGACCTGCAACAAGCGTGACCTTCATGCCTTGACGCTCAAGGTGGCGCTGCCAAAGTTGACCCAACTCTGGCTGACTTTGTACAATCAGAACATTCAAACAAGACGACACAAAACAGTTTCCCAAAAAGGAATAATAACCCAAAACCAGACGTCGGTTGTAAGGCTTAACAAAAAGTTAACGTAACTGGAAAAAACTTAACTTCCAGTAATACTCTTGAACATACAGCTAATATCCGCTCTTTGCGAAGCACTGTTTGGGCATTAATTAGGCCCTAAAGCATTCACAAGGAACCATAGGTTGAATATCGAAAAGCGCGACCATGGCGGTGGTTTGGATGCAGCAGCAACTGTATTCGGCGGCACACGTGTCGATTGGGTGGACCTGTCGACAGGAATAAACCCTGTCCCTTACCCAATCCCCGCGATCAATGCGGATGCATGGACAGCTCTGCCTGACAGGGCTGCCCGCCACGCCCTAGAAGATGCTGCGCGTGATTTTTGGGCGGTTCCTGAAGCAGCCGCAGTGTTGGCAGTACCGGGCGCGTCATCCGCCATCGCCCAAATCCCACGTCTGGCTGAGGCGGGAACGGTTTGCATCCCCGGACCAACCTACAATGAACACGCCGCTAGCTTTGTGGCTGAGGGCTGGATTGTCACGCAAACACCTAACGTCGCAACAACATCCGTACATGTGAACCCAAACAATCCCGATGGGCGCATATGGCAAGCATCTGATCCCCACGGCACGATGCGCATCATCGACGAGAGCTTTTGTGACGTCACCCCAAATGATACGCTGATCAACCAAGCAAGCGAACCCGGCACCTTAGTCTTGAAGAGTTTTGGTAAATTCTGGGGGCTTGCCGGATTGCGCCTTGGCTTTGTGATTGGCGACCCCGTTTTGATCGAACGATTGCGTGCCATGATCGGACCTTGGGCTGTGGCCGGGCCCGCACTCACTATCGGCACAGCAGCTTTGCATGATCGAACTTGGGCGGATGACACCCGTGTACGCCTGCAACAAGACGCGGATCGTTTGGATCAATTGCTTATCTCAAAAGGGGCGAAACTGATCGGCGGCACATCTCTGTTTCGACTCTATGAGGTGCCTGACGCAGTAGAGTGGCAGACCGCCCTCGCCTGCAACCATATCTGGTCACGGGTATTTCCATACAACAAAAAATGGCTACGCCTTGGTCTACCCGACCCGTCAAGTTGGCCGCGGTTAGAGCAGGCATTGTTATGAATACTGCTCTGTTGCTGAGCATCGCCATGTTGCTGGATGCAGCCTTTGGTGAACCCGATTGGCTGTGGAAACGTCTGCCGCATCCTGCCGTCTTGATGGGGCGCATGATCGGCTGGTTTGATCAGCATCTTAACGCAGGTACAGGCCGCAAAGCCAAAGGTGTATTGGCGCTCGTTCTGTTGATGTTCGGTGCCGGTGTTCTTGGCTACATCCTTAGTTACTTTGGCCCAATCATCGAAATTCTATTGGCTGCAATCCTTTTGGCGCAGCGTTCCCTTGTTACCCATGTCCGTACAGTCGCAGATGGTTTGCGCCTTTCACTGGGCGCCGGACGCAAGGCCGTCGCGATGATTGTCAGTCGCGATACTGCCGAAATGGAAGAAGCACAAGTCGCACGCTCCGCAATAGAAAGCGCGGCAGAAAATCTAAGTGATGGGATCATCGCGCCCGCCTTTTGGTTTTTGATCGGCGGCTTACCCGGCATGTTAATCTATAAAATCGTAAACACTGCAGACAGCATGATCGGCTATCGCACCCCGCGTCACATCGATTTTGGCTGGGCTTCTGCCCGCATGGACGATCTGCTAAACTTGATCCCCGCACGCCTCACTTCTGCCCTCATCGTGCTGCCCAGTGGGGTGCTGACCCAATGGCAATCTATTCGCGGTGATGCTGCCAAACACAAATCCCCCAACGCTGGGTGGCCCGAAGCCGCAATGTCACGTGCCATAAATGTAGCGCTTGCAGGTCCACGCAGCTATGATGGTCGGATGCAGCAATTTGCATGGGTCAATAGCACGGGCGCGCGTACGATTGGACCCCGTGCAATCGATGCTGCCATCACCCGTCTATGGCAAGCATGGGCAGTGATGTTGGGTCTGTGCCTAACCCTTAGCCTGTTGTTGATTTAAAGGACTATCATGCGTTCAATTCTCTTTGCTGCCGCACTGCTCACTTCCCCCATTGCTGCCATCGCGGACACCATATGTGGTGGGTCGTTCTCTGGGTTTATAGAGGGCCTAAAAGACGAAGCGGCGACCGCTGGTATTGCTCCGCAGACCGCAAAAGCGTTCTTTGCAAACGTAAGACGTGATCCCGCGGTCATCCGCGCCGATCAAAAACAAGGCGTATTTCAAATACCGTTTGTTGAATTTTCACGTCGTCTGATTTCAAACGACCGTATCAATCGCGGCCGTGCCAACGCGCAGAAATATGATGCTATATTCGACAAGGTCGAAGCGGAATACGGCGTTGATCGCGGTGTGCTCTTGGCATTTTGGGCGTTTGAAACTGACTACGGCACGTTTCAGGGTGATTTTAACACCGCCAACGCTTTGGTGACCCTTGCGCACGATTGCCGTCGCCCCGAGTTATTCCGCCCCCAAGTGATCGCCGCAATGAAGTTATATGCGCGCGGTGAATTCAACCCTGCAACAACAACGGGTGCCTGGGCTGGTGAAATCGGTATGGTTCAAATGTTGCCACATGACATCCTAGAAAATGGCATGGATGGCGATGGCGATGGCAAAATATCCCTTAAAACGTCTGCCGCTGACGCCCTCACGTCTGGTGGCAAAATGTTGAACAGTCTTGGATGGCGCGCGGGCGAACCGTGGTTGGCAGAGGTGAGCCTGCCAAGTGATTTTAACTGGTCCGAAACCGGGCTGGAAACGTCTAAATCTACTGCAGAATGGTCAGCGCTTGGCGTCGTACCACGCAATGGCCCATTCGCTGACGGCTTGCAGGGGTCCGTTCTAATCCCCCAAGGCCGCAATGGTCCCGCCTTTGTCGCCTATCCCAACTTTCGCGTTTATTTCGAATGGAATCAGAGCTTTACTTATGTCATGACCGCCGCCTATTTCGCCACAAGGCTAAAGGGCGCAAAGGTTTTTGACGCAGGTAATCCCGACACCGGGCTAAATGGCGATCAAATGAAGGCCCTGCAAACCAAATTGCAAGGTAAGGGCCATGATGTTGGCAAAATCGATGGTATCTTGGGCTCTGGCACCCGCGCTGCGGTGCGCGCAGAGCAAACACGTTTGGGCATGGCCGCCGATGGCTGGCCAACGCCGCAATTGCTGTCAAAATTGTAAGCTAAGGAAAATCAAATGCCCTTAAAAGTATCCGCAGCACAGATGGTGGCAAACGCCCGCGCCCGGATTGAAGAAATAGAAACCGCTGATGGCATCGCTTTGGTTGATGATCCTTCCGTGCAAATTGTTGATCTACGCGACCCACGTGAACGCGCGCGCAGCGGGTTCATACCCGGTGCGTTCCACTGTCCCCGCGGGATGTTGGAATTTTGGATCGACCCTGACAGTCCCTATTTCAAGGACGTCTTTGCCCAAGACAAAAAGTTTGTCTTTCACTGCGCGTCTGGCTGGCGATCCGCCATTTCAGTCGCGACATTGCAAGACATGGGGTTTGATGCAGCCCACCTGAAAGAAGGGTTTGGCGGCTGGGAAAAAGCAGGCGGACCTGTTGGAAAAGACGCGCCCAAATAATTTTGCCACACAGTTAAGGGCGCACTGGATAGCGCCCGCCATCTTCGGTCAATAATACCAAACGCCCATGGCTGCGCACAAACCTGTCGCACCGTTCGTTCCCGTTGGCAAAGGTGACACAAACCTCGCCCTCTGTCCCAACCTCAAAATGCCCAAAAGCCGTTGCGCCACTTTGATAGGAATAGCTATACGCACCGCCTACTGAATAGCGCGATTGCCCGCCCTCATAGAAGGTCATAATCTGCCCGGCGGTCAGCCCCACAACCTCGTTACGGGGCAGTACAGTGTCGCCTTCAAGAACAGCAAACTCACCCGCAAAAATGGAGGTTGGCAGAAATACACAGGCTAAAATAAATCGCATGTTATGAGGCTAACGCGCGCCGCTCTCAAAAGCCACTGACGTTCACGCGACCATTGTTGCGGCGGCCTTGAGGTCAACAGATACCAATTGGCTCACCCCTTGTTCAGCCATCGTGACCCCAAACAACCGATCCATCCGCGCCATTGTAACCGCATGGTGTGTGATGATCAAAAACCGCGTATCCGTCTGGCGACACATCTCATCCAACAGATCACAAAACCGCGTGACGTTTGCATCATCCAATGGCGCGTCAACCTCATCTAGCACACAGATTGGTGCAGGGTTGGCAAGGAACACGGCAAAGATCAAAGCCATCGCCGTCAACGTCTGTTCCCCACCCGACAGCAGGCTCAAAGTGCTGAGCTTTTTACCCGGTGGTTGGCACATGATCTCTAATCCAGCCTCTAGCGGATCCTCGGATTCCACCATGACCAAATTGGCCTCACCACCGCCAAACAGATGGGTAAACAACAACGAAAAGTTTGAGTTCACCTGCTCAAAAGCCGTCAACAACCGTTCGCGCCCTTCGCGGTTCAGGCTGGCAATACCAGAACGCAACGTCTTGATCGCCTCTTCTAAATCCGCTTTTTCAGCCGTTAGGTTGTCATGTTCTTCCTGTACTTCCTTAGCATCTTCTTCGGCGCGTAGGTTTACAGCACCCAGCGCATCGCGCTGCCGTTTCAACCGGTTCACATCTGCCTCTAACACATCTGCACCGGGCATCTGGTCAGGGTTCACATCCAACGCGACCAAGAGCTGATTTGGCGTAACCTGTTGGTCCTCTGCAATCCGCTCTGCGGCGGCTGCAACCGTTTCCTTAGCCGCCTCTGCCCGCGCCTCTGAACGGGCACGCGCCTCACGTGCTTCTGAGGCCGCCCGCTCTGCCTCGCGTTCCGCCAGTGTCGCCTCACGCAGCGTACTCTCGCCTACAGACAACTTATCAGCTGCTTCTGCGCGTCGCGCTTCTGCGGTTGAAATAGCATCACTCAATTCATCACGTTTCGCTGCAATCTCAGCCGGTGCTGCGCTCGCTTCTTTCAGTTCTACTTCTGAAGCAACTTTGCGTTCTACCAATTCCGCACTGCGCTTTTCGGCTGTTTCCAGACGGTGCCGCCAGCCACTGATTTCTTTGGTCACTTCTTGGGATCTCTTGGTGCGTGCTTCACCTTCGCGGCGCAATTCATCATGCCCAGATCGGCGTGACATCATCGTAATACGCGCTGCCTCTACGGTCATTCGTATATCTTCAACGCCTGCTCGCGCTTCACTCAGATCACCCAAATCTGCCAGAGCGCGCTCCGCTTCCAATACACGTCCACGCGCGCCCATCGCCTCATCCTCGTGGCGCTTTACAGCCAAACCAAGGCTCTCCAACCGGCCCTCAGCCAAGTTGCGATCCGCCTCAACACGGCTTAATGCGCGACCTGCATCCGCGACCATCCGGTCTGCATCACGACGTGCTTCGCGCGCGCGCTTGTCAGCTTCAGTTTGTTCGGTCAAAGTCCGCGTGAGCGTTTCATGTGCAGACCGCGCACCCTCTGCCCGTTGACTGGCTTGTTCCAAAGATTGTTTGAGAACTTCCAAGCGGTTTAATTGCTGTAACCTCAACGCGGCCGCCGATGGCGCGTCCTCAGCCCAAGCGCGAAAACCATCCCACCGCCACAAATCCCCCTCGGGGGACACCAACCGTTGCCCCGGCAAAAGCGACGCTTGCAACCGTGGACCATCATCAGGATCAACAAGTCCAATTTGCGCCATACGTCGCGCCAAGACATCCGGCACCGATACGTGTTGCGTCAGGGGGGTCACCCCAGAAGGCAAGGGCTGCGCTGCATCATAACCCGGTAAGATCGCCCATCCAGACGGCCCATCCGCCTCAACCTGCGGTGCGCGCAAATCATCGGCCAACGCAGCACCCAATGCCTTTTCGAACCCGTGTTCGACCTGCAAACGGTCAAGGATTTGCCCACCTTCTGCGGTGTCACGTTCCACCAGCTTGGCCAGCGCGCCAGTCTCAGCGCGCAATGCGTTCATCTCGCCCTCAGCTTCAGACCGTTCGGCACGCGCATCAGCCTCACGAGATTGCGTTTCTGCGCGCGCTTCTTCTGCATCAAACAGCGCAGTGTCCGCAGCAGCGGCTGCTGCAACAGCAATCGCTTCTGCGGTTTTTGCCGCTTCAAAATCAACGCCTGCCTTTTCCAAGGCAGCCCGGCTTTGTGCAACGGCCTCTTGCGCCTTTTGCGCCTCAGCTTCTGATTTGTTTTGCATCTTGCGGCTGTCGTCTAACAACCGCTCTGCCGATCCATGCCGGGCCGCCAATCGCGCCACATCTTCGGTCTGTTGTGATAAATCACCTTCGCGGGCTTGCAAGATCGCCGCCGCATCACGCGCGGCCTCAGCTGCGGCCTCAAGTGCATCACCATGCCCCTCGCCAGCTTTGGCCAATTCACGTGCTTCCCACTCAAGCCGCTCGATGGTTTCGCCCGCATCCCGGTTCAAACCACCTTCGCGCTCAATATCACGCGCCAGTTGCGCAATACGTCCCGTCAGTGTTTCAATCGTCGCCTGGGCACGCGCTTCTTGATCGGTAAGCGTATCACGCTGCACAGCCAACCGTTGCAACACTGCCGCTGCAATCGCCTCTTCCTCACGCAAAGCCGGCAAGGCGTCCTCGGCCAGCTGCCGCGCCTTTGCAGTTTGTTGAACAATACCCTGTGCCTGCGCCGCCGCAGTGAGGCGGGCACGCAATTCTTCATCAGCCGTGGCGCGCGCATCATCCGCCTCACGCCAACGACGATATAACAACGTGCCCTCGGTCCGACGCAGGTCATCCCCAATTTCACGATATCGTGCCGCTTGTCGGGCTTGTCGGGCCAATTGCGCCAATTGGTTTGCCAATTGTTCAATGACATCGTCAACGCGTGCTAGGTTCGCCTCAGCACCATTTAGCTTAAGCTCTGCCTCGTGACGGCGCTGGTACAGTCCAGAGATTCCAGCCGCTTCTTCCAAGATACGGCGGCGGTTCTTTGGCTTTGCGTTGATCAATTCAGCAATCTGCCCTTGGCGAACCAAAGCAGGGGAATGCGCGCCCGTTGATGCATCTGCAAACAACATTTGCACATCACGCGCCCGCACGTCTTTGCCTGCAGCCTTGTATGCGCTGCCAACATCACGTGTAATCCGGCGCACAATATCAAGCGCATCGGTGTCGTTGAAACCAGCCGGGGCCAATCGTTCTGAGTTGTCGATATGCAGCGACACCTCAGCAAAATTACGCGCGGGCCGCGTTGCTGCACCTGCAAAAATCACATCTTCCATTCCGCCACCGCGCATCGCGGTTGGACGGTTTTCGCCCATCACCCAGCGAAGTGCCTCAAGCAGGTTGGATTTGCCACAGCCGTTAGGCCCTACAACGCCGGTTAAACCATCAGCGATGATAAGGTCGGTAGGGTCTACAAAGCTTTTGAAGCCTGTCAGTCTGAGTTTGGAAAAGCGCAAATGCGTGGCCGCTCCGATGATTCCATGCGTTGGATGAAAATGACGGCTCAGCCCCCCTCAAGTCAACCAAGACCTACCATGGAAGGGGCATAATAGGCGGTTATCCACAAGATATTGCGATATTCATGCGGGGTAACAGTCCAAATCGACATATGTGACCCCAACACCCTTCAATTTGGTGCCACGCACGGGAATACAATCGAGCGGTTGTGTTGTGGCACGGGTACGCCGCATGCCTTTGCCGCAATCCAAAACACCTGTTGCCTGCGCCTGATCACCGCGCACTTCTTTGACTTTACACCCACTGACCTGCGCCATCGCTATTCCTGCACGTTTTTTGATTGGTCCAAAGCGAGGCGCATATTGAACATTCACTCGGATCGCCTCGGCAAGTTCATCCCGCACGCGCACGTCAAACACAGAACCCTCAACTGTGACGCGCGTCGCAGACAACCCGCGAAAATGAGGGCCCGCAGTGTTGCAGGCAGCGATGAGGGAACATAAGAATATGGATGAGAAAGAGCGAAACATAAGCCATACATCGCCCCAATATGGTTAATGTTTTCTTACCCTCTTTGAAATCAATTCATCTAGCCAACTAAACTCTGGGTGTTTGCGGGTTGGCCGCAACACTCTCTTTTTGGCGAGAAGCGCACCACCAAAAAGCAATTGCTGCACACCCACTTTGGTCATATAATTTTACCAATCTAAGGAAATGCCATGCCCTTTCGCCCTGTTGCCCAAGAAAAGCTATCCCACGCAGTTGTTGGCCAGATTGAACAATTGATCCTGCGCGGCATTTTGCGGCCCGGAGAACGGTTGCCTTCCGAACGAGAACTCGCAGAGCGCTTTAGCGTGTCCCGCCCCTCTTTGCGTGATGCAATCTCTCAACTTCAAGCGTCCGGTTTACTTAGCGCTAAACCCGGTGCAGGCATCTATGTGGCTGAGGTTCTAGGCAGTGCATTTGCCCCTGCCCTTGTCGAACTCTTTGCGCGTCATGACGAAGCTGTCTTTGATTACCTGTCCTTTCGCAGCGATATGGAAGGGCTGGCCGCGATGCGTGCCGCGCGCCTTGGCTCGGACACTGATTTGGCTGTTATTCAAACCATCTTTGAAAAGATGGAGAAATCACATGCAAAACGCGACGCGCATGAAGAGGCGCAATTGGATGCGCAGTTCCATATGGCGATCATCGAGGCCAGCCATAACGTGGTCATGTTGCACATGATGCGCTCCATGTACGACTTGTTGCGCAGCGGTGTGTTTTACAATCGCCAGATGATGTTCAAGCAAAGCACCAGCCGGGAGGCTTTGCTTGAACAGCATCGCGCCATAAATTCAGCCTTGCAGGCACGTGATCCATCCGCAGCCCAGGCGGCGGTAGAAGCCCACCTAAATTATGTTGCAGCAGCGCTTTCGGACCAACAAAAAGCTGAACGGAACGAAGGCATCGCCCTTCAACGGTTACAGCACGAAACCAAAGGATAGACGCAGCAGCGAAGATTTATACGAACCTCTTGTTCAGAATTATATTGTAACTTGACCGAACTACCGGGAAAAACTGCACTGCTAGAACAATAGATGGACTCAATAAAAAATGGGGACCATCAATGTTTATTGCACACCTACCTACAGGATATCTGCTTGGGCATTCTCTGCGGTCTGTACTTAATTGGCGCTCGCGTTTGTGCTTACTCATCGGGTCTATATTTCCCGACTTTGACCTACTCCTATTCTACTTTCGCGATGCGCAAGCGATCCATCATCATACATATCTAACCCATCGTCCATTAATCTGGGCGGCGGTTTTATCGATCGGCCTGTTCGTATCTCGAAAGCACCCCTCCGGCGTAATCCTCTCGGCGTTAGCGTTGGGCGGGATGTTACATATGGTCTTGGATTCACTGACAGGCGCTATTGACTGGGGCTGGCCACTGTTCGAATTTGCGGCACCTTTAGTCGTCGTGTCCGCCACACATAGCCACTGGATACTGTCATTTCTGTTCCATTGGACGCTTAGCATCGAATTAGTAATTTGCGCTGTCGCTTGTTTCGTTTGGTCGACTACCAGAATACAAAAAACCCCGGCCAATGACCGGGGTTCCTCAATATCTTAATTCAAAACAAGCCTCAGTGCAGCTTTGTATCTACCTGAGAAATTGCATCATCAATCAGCTTGTTACCATCAGCAGCAGTCATCTGCTTGGCTATCACATCACGTGATGCCGCAATGGCGATTAGGACCGCTTGGTCACGCACTTCTTTCACGGCAGCAGCTTGAGCAGAGCCAATCTGTTCTTCAGCGGCAGCCATACGACGCTCTAAAGATTTAGCCAGATCAGCACGCGCCTGTTCAGCAGCAGCATTTGCTTCTTCCTTGGCGGCAGAAACGATACGATCTGCCTGATCCTGCACTTCCTTTTGCTTGCGCTCATATGAGGCCAACAAAGTCTGCGCTTCTTCACGCAAGGTACGGGCTTCTTCAAGCTCGGACTTGATGCCATCGGCACGCTTGTCCAGCATCCCGCCCAAAAGACCGGGAACTTTGAAATAGAAAAGAACCGCAATGAACAAGATAAACGCCAACAGCACTACAAAGTCTGTGTTCTTCAGTGAGAAGAATACATCCCCTGCAGCCAAAGCCGGCGAAGCAATTGTTGCAGCCAACACAGTTGAAAGGGTCAAGCACATGTTCTTTGTCATGGTATTATCCTTTCATCCGTGCGGTCACAGCGGCGGTAACGGTTTTGGCGTCTGCCTTACCACCCATCGCTGCGATAATTTCTTTTGCCGTATCTTTGGCCACAACTTTCACGTTCTCGACAGCGCTTGCGCGGATGTCTGAAATCGCTTTTTCCGATTCCGCAGCCTTAACAGCAATCTCGGCGTCCGCCTTGGAAATAGCCACATCCAAATCTGCCTGAATGTCTGCCTTGGCTTGGGCGACGATGTTCTGCGCCTCAGCGCGGGCATCAACCAACGCCTTGTCATAAGCAGCTTCGGCTTCAACGGCCTTGGCTTTGAGGTCCTCGGCAGCGGCGATGTCATTGGTGATTGTGCCCTGACGTTCAGCCAGAACTGCACCAATACGCGGCAACGCCACGCGTGACAGAATAAAATAGGTCGCAATCAGCGCAAGGATCAGCCAAAAAATCTGGTTTCCCCAAGTGGAGAAATCGAGCTGTGGCATGCCCGGTGTGCTGGCGTGTTCAGCCAAGTCAACGCCAATGGCGTCGGCCAAACCGTCGCTTTGTGTTTCAGTTGCCATTTTGGCTTCTCCCCCGGAAACTTGGACGTACAACCGGGCAGACACGGCTTTCGCATCTGCCCGACCGTAAGGATGTCAGTTTCGAAGGTTAAACAGCGAACATCAACAGCAGAGCAACGAGGAACGCGAAGATCCCCAAGGCTTCTGCAAAGGCGATGCCGATGAAGAGTGTTGCAGTCTGACCAGCGGCTGCTGATGGGTTGCGCAATGCGCCAGACAAGAAGTTGCCAGCTACGTTACCAACACCGATGGCTGCTGCCCCGGAACCGATTGCTGCTAGACCTGCGCCGATGTGTGCGAGTTCGCCTTCCATGTGAAATCTCCTTAAGATTGGAAGTTGAGTATTAGGACGGGTTATGTCGCCCGAATGAGAATTGTCGTTAGTGGCCCGGATGCAGCGCATCTTTCAAATACACGCATGTCAGGATTGTGAAAACGTACGCTTGGATAAAGGACACGAGGACCTCCAAACCGTACATGGCCGTAATCGCTACAACCGAAACGGGGCTAATGATCGTGATTGCGGCAAAGCCTGCAAACACCTTGATCACCGCATGGCCCGCCATGACGTTGCCTGCCAAACGAATGGAGTGGCTGACGGGACGTACAAAATAGCTGATCAATTCGATGATCGCCAAGATGGGGCGCAGGGCCAAAGGCGCGGAGGCAACCCAGAACAAACCCAAGAAGGCTGTGCCGTTCTTAACAAATCCAAGGATTGTAACGGTCAGGAAAACCGCCATCGCCATCACAACAGTTACTGCAAAGTGCGATGTTGGTGTAAAGGCTGTTGGGATCAGACCAAGAAAGTTGGCGCAAACGATGAACATGAACAACGTCATGATGTAGGGAAAGTACTTTAGACCTTCTTTGCCGCAAATGTCTTCGACCATCTTGTAAACAAAGCCATACGCCAATTCAGCGACCGACTGCATCCGTGTTGGGATAATTGACCGCTTCGAGCTGCCCAAAACCAATATTACAAAAGTCGCCAGAACGGCCAACGCCATCCAGAAGGTTGAGTTAGTGATCGTGTACCAAGCTACAGCACCATCACCAAAGAATGGCTGCACTTCGAACTGGTCCATTGGGTGAAAGACGAGACCGCCTTCTTCTGCGCCGTTTGTCTCTGTTGCCATTTTCAGGCTCCCTCATCCTTGCCACCCGTCGGGGGCGTATCTATCGCGGCCTGTTCGGCCAACTGCTTTTCCTGGATTTCCTTAGCAGAGCGGAGCATCGTTTTCACCCCGGCCGCAAGGCCCAGCATCACAAACAGCACCATAAAGATCGGCAATGTACCAAACAGCACATCCAGCCCGTATCCGATGCCAAAACCAATCCCTAGACCGGCCACTAATTCAATCACCATCCGCCATGCCAAGTTGGCTTGAGAATAATGTTCATCCACCCGAGGTTTTGGCGCTGTACGCTTTTTCGCCGCGTGTATCTTGGCCTCAAGCTGCTGCATTTGCTGCTGTTGGTCCGGGTCGGTCACGCCGCATTCCCCTTTGGAATTCTTGTGCATGTGCTAATGGTGGGCGGGGTCAGAGTCAACAACTTGAGTGTACGCGGTAAGCTATTGATTAAGAGTGTATTTTTGGAACAATGAATGTGAACAATCGGTCGCAACTCACACCATTGAGACCTTAGAGATATTCAACCTTTTGGTTGAACGTACTTCAATCACTGCTTCGCCATGGGGCAGCCTTGGCAATTAACCAATCACGAAATACCCGCACCGCCTTGCGCCGCAGCGCCCCTTCGGCGCGGATCAAATGATAGCCACCTTCACGAAATCCGATATCAGACAGCTGAATCAAACGGCCCGCGGCAACCTCGTTTGCGACGACCTCGGTTGACACCAGCAATACACCCTGCCCCGCAACCGCCGCCTCGACGGCAAGCACCGAGGACATTCGCCAATCAATCTGCGGCACCTCATCTGGCGGCACGCCGCCCGCCTTTGCAAACCATGTATCCCATGTCCCGTTGGATCGATCCCGCATTAATGGATATTTCAACAAATCACGCGGCGTCGATATGGGGCCGCTGATCAAGTCAGGGGATGCGAATGGACGCAGCGTTGCATCACTGATTAATTCGGACCCCGGATAGACACCGCCGGGATGCACAAACCGAATGGCGATATCCGCCTCGTAGCGCGCCACATCAGCCAAGTGGCGGGACGCCTCAAGGCGCACATCAACATCGGGGTGAAGCGCATAAAAGTCAGCCAAACGCGGCACCAACCATTTGGTCGCAAATAGTGGTTCGGAATTGACAGTGATCGTCCCTTGCGGTGTCTCAGCAAGCCCATCTGTCGCATAGGCAATGGCATCTAAGGCCGGGGATATCTGCGCCAGATAAGCCGCACCATCCAGCGACAAGGCCAACCCACGCGGCAGATCGCGAAACAACTGCACCCCAAGCCGATCTTCAAGTCCGCGCACATGCCGACTGATTGAAGAATGGCTAACGCCTAATTCCTGCGCCGCACCAGAAAAGCTCTGATGGCGGCCAGCGGCTTCGAAGGCTCGCAGCGCATTGAGAGGGGGAAGAGTACGTACCATTCAGTATATGTGCGTTTTTTGCACATGTGCCGTCAAGATATTGTCTTTGTACACGGCTCAACAGCTTGGCATAAAGCACCCATACAACAATTAGAAAGCTTGAAAGATGGCACTCCTCTCAGAAAACACGCTCCGGCGTGACCAAAAGATATGTGTTAAAAAGTCATTAGTTGCACGCATTCAACAGCACATTACACTGGCATGGCGCACCCGAAATCATCCTCATATCAAGGACCTTAACCCACGTTTTGCGCGCGATGCAGGTTTGTCCGATAGTGAGGTTGCGCGACACCAACATCGTTGGCCATCCGAAACCACGCACCATCCGCGCGGGTGAGGCGCTTTCCCTTGCAAAGCCATCGCGATAAGACAGGGTATGACACGTGATATTGATCAAGTATTTGCAGCCCTTGCTGATCCAACCCGCCGGGCGATTCTGTCGATGTTGTTAGAGGATGATATGGCAGTCACGGACGTGGCAGAGCCATTTGAAATGTCTTTGGCTGCGATATCAAAGCACCTTGTGGTCCTATCCAGCGCTGGCCTGATCAGCCAAGAAAAACGTGGTCGCGTAAAATGGTGCAAGCTGGAACCTGATGCGATGCGCAAAGCGTCAATTTGGATGCAGGGTTTTGGGCAGTTCGAGCCAGTGAACCTTGATGCGTTTGAGAGGTTCTTGGCGCAAGAGTTGCCCAAAAACATATCAGACGAGGTATGATCTTTCACGCCTCATCGCGCAACAGCATCCATAGCGCCAACATTGTCAGTGCCACGCCGATCAATATCAACGGACCGGGCGCACCGTTGCCCAGCATTATTTCCCAAACGATCACCCAACTCGGCGTAAGATATGTATAGGCCATGACCTTGGCCGAGGGCAGACGCAGTGTTGCAAATTGGGTCAGAACAACCGTGAATGCCGTTGCGAAGACCGCCGTATAAAACAATGTGACCCAGACCAAGATAGGCCATTCTGCCCAATTGGTCGCCCGCAAATCGGTCCATCCGTAGATCAGCAACAACCCGGCCCCTGCCAACAATGTGCCAAGGGTAAACATCACCGCCGATTCACCTCTGTTCAGCAAGCGCACCATTGGGATGTAAATCGCATGACAAAGACACCCAACGAAATAGATCGCCTCACCCCGGCCCACGTCAAACGCCAACAGCGCTGAAACGTCAGCGCGAAAAATCACCCAAAGCGCCCCTACCCCGCCGATACATAACGCAGTCGCCATGCGTGGAGTGAGCATTTGCCGTATGATCACCCAAGCAAAACCAGCGGCCATCAAAGGCACCAAAGCGAATACCGCTGCCGCACTGACAGGCCGCGCGGTTTTTAAACCTTCGAACATCAGCACAAAATAAATCGCAAATAGCCCGCCCAAGATAATGTACCGCCAAGGTGCCGCAAATCCCTTGCGTGTGACCGCCCCACTTGTGACGGCATAGACGCCAACCAATACTGCTGCACAGCAAAACCTAAGCGCGATAAAGGCAGTCGGACTAATGTCATTAGCCACCAAAGCGCCCAGCGAAAAAGATCCCGCGACCAGTGCAGAAAACGCCAGCATGGCCAAATGACCCTGCGCGCCCGGACTCATGCAGAACCGTCGCGCATCTTTATTTTAAGGAACTGTAAAAGCGCCTGAACTTTATTGGTGCGGTGCAAGTCGACGTGGGTGACCAGCCAAACGGATGCAGACCATTCTGGACGTGGTGGATATATTTCAACCAGATCGGGGGAAGACGCTGCTTGTTCCTTGGTCAAGAAACCAATGCCTGCCCCTGCATATAGCGCTGTCTCTGCTGCACGCATATCAGTTGTTCGAAAGGTCACAGCACTTTGCGGTACGTGTTCGTGCAACCATTTATAATAGGGTGCCCGATTGTCTTGATCGTCTGATCCTATAAAGCGGTGCTTATCATAGTCTTCTGATCCTGTCGGAATACCATATTCCGCTACATAGCCACGGCTGGCATAGGCACCCATCTGCAAATCCATCAATGGTTGCACTACATTGTCAGGCTGGTCTGGTGCTACGCCCGCGCGAATGGCAACATGTGCCTCTCCGTATTCAAGGCGGAACAGTCGGGTTCCGGTTAGATACCTGACCACCACTTCTTTGTGTGTCTGCTGGAACGCGGTCAGCAACGGCGCGATACGCGGGGCCAAAGATGAAAGCGATGTTACCACCAGATCACCGCAAACCTCGCTGCCGCGCCCTTTGATCCGGCCAACCAATTGACTGAACTGATCATCAGTTGCCTTGGCAACCTGCAACAAATCTTTTCCTGCCTCAGTCGCTGTATATCCACGCGAATGACGTTGAAACAGTTTGACGCCCAAACTGCCCTCGAGCGCATCAATATGGCGGATCACTGTTGCATGATGCACCCCAAGTACTTCTGCGGCACCGCTGACCGTCCCCATCCGCGCAACTTGATAGGCGGTTTTGATCTCGTCCCAGTTATCCACGTCAATCTCCCGTGCGCAGGTGAACACTTACCACGTCATCTTCGCCTTACTGTTCGCAGGTGCAATGCGAAATCAAAACACCTGATCAATACCAGACATATTTTGACAGTCCGAGCAACCAGACCTTATCCTATCGACATGAAAGTAACCCGCAACACCCCCGTCCAACTTATCATTGAAAACAACCCGATCTGGTTAGCGATCTTTGTTTCCAGCTTTGCGTTGGCCTTTGTCATTGCAGGTATTTTCACCGTTCAGTCAGAGACCTTTGTCGGTGTGGCCTTTATCATCGGCGGCTTAATCATTGGAACCGTGTTCAACATCGCCTTTATACGGCGCACTCAATTGATCCTTGATGGGCCCGGCAATCTGGTTGAACTGCGGCGCAAGTCCTTGCTCGGATACAAACGCAGAACATGGGAATTGCGGTATCTTGATCGCGCGGAAATACAAACCTCTCGATCGGGCGATACTGATACGCACCGTGCTGTGCTGGTTATTGCCGATGGTATGGACGCTGGCACGCATCCTATCACTGTGGTCTATTCCAGCGGCAACGGGGCAAAGCGTGCTTCAACAACGATCAACAACTGGCTGACCGCCACGCTTGACTCAAAGCCACCAACGACCTAAACGCCCCATAACTTCCGGAAGCATTGCCTTCCGGTCCTTGTCTTGTGCAGGGATCGCCCCCCACCAGCGTGTTACGCCCGTGGGGGCATTTGTGTATTCTCGCGGGCGTTCTTAAATAGAATGCACCGCAACCGACGTAAGAAAGGGCTTTGCCCATGTTTGAGAACCTATCTGAACGCCTCTCCGGTGTCTTTGATCGCCTCACCAAACAGGGTGCGCTTTCTGAGGAAGACGTCAAAACCGCGCTGCGCGAAGTCCGCGTGGCCTTGCTTGAGGCCGACGTATCCCTTCCTGTCGCACGCGATTTCGTAAAGGCGGTTCAGGAACAGGCGACAGGCCAAGCCGTTACAAAGTCGATCACGCCCGGCCAACAGGTCGTTAAGATTGTCCATGACGCCCTGATCAACACACTAAAAGGCGAAGGCGAACCCGGTTCGCTGAAAGTGGACAACCCGCCCGCACCGATCTTAATGGTTGGCCTGCAAGGGGGTGGTAAAACCACGACCACTGCAAAACTCGCCAAGCGTTTAAAAGAACGCGACGGCAAACGCGTGTTGATGGCATCGCTTGACGTTAACCGCCCCGCCGCGATGGAACAGCTTGCCATTCTTGGTGTGCAAATCGGTGTCGACACCTTGCCGATTGTCAAAGGCGAAGACCCGGTTGGCATCGCCAAACGTGCCAAGACCCAAGCGGCGATGGGCGGTTATGATGTCTATATGCTGGATACCGCGGGCCGTTTGTCGATCGACGAAGAGTTGATGCAACAGGTCGAAGCAGTGCGCAATGTCGCCAGCCCGCGCGAAACGCTGCTGGTTGTTGATGGTCTGACCGGCCAAGACGCTGTGCATACTGCCCAAAACTTTGATGATCGTATCGGCATCTCTGGTGTTGTCCTGACCCGGATGGATGGTGACGGTCGCGGTGGTGCCGCGCTGTCCATGCGTGCGGTCACTGGCAAGCCGATCAAGTTCGTCGGCCTTGGCGAAAAGATGGACGCGCTTGAGACGTTCGAACCTGAACGCATCGCGGGCCGTATCCTTGGCATGGGCGACATTGTTGCGCTGGTCGAAAAGGCCCAAGAAACCATCGAGGCCGAACAAGCCGAAAAGATGATGCGCCGCATGTCCAAAGGTCAGTTCAATATGAACGACCTCAAGATGCAGCTTGAGCAAATGATCAAAATGGGTGGCATGCAAGGCATGATGGGCATGATGCCCGGCATGGGAAAAATGGCCAAACAAGTTGAGGATGCAGGGCTGGATGACAAAGTTCTGAAACGCCAAATCGCCATGATTCAATCCATGACCAAAAAAGAGCGCGCCAATCCCGCACTGCTGCAAGCCAGCCGTAAAAAACGGATCGCCAAAGGGTCGGGCATGGAGGTCAGCGAGTTAAACAAACTGATGAAAATGCACCGCCAGATGTCCGACATGATGAAGAAGATGGGCAAAGGTAAGGGCGGCATGCTTAAGCAAGCCATGAAGGGCATGATGGGCAAAGGCGGCATGGACCCTGCGGCAATGGCGCAAGGCATGGACCCCAAGGCACTTGAAGCCGCAGCCAAACAGATGGGTGGCAAACTGCCCGGTATGGGCGGTGGTATGGGCCTGCCCTCTGGCCTGTCAGGGTTTGGTAAAAAGAAATGATCACCTGTACCGTCAGATATGAAATCGACCCGGACAAATTGGCCGAGTTCGAAGTCTATGCAAAAGCGTGGCTGCACCTTGTTCCAAAACTGGGCGGGGTCCATCACGGCTATCACATGCCGCATGAAGGCCCGAGTGACATCGCCTATTGCCACTTTTCATTTCCGTCGCTTGCCGATTATGAAGTCTACCGCAAAAAGATGTGGGAAGACCCAGATTGCCTGCGCGCTTATGAACACGCCAAAAAAACTAAATGTATCCTGCGCTATGACCGATCGTTCACCAAGCCGCTGTTTGATGGCGCATCCCCTGCGGAGCTTGGCCTGTAGTGACACCTGCACCGATCATAGAAACAGAACGCTTGATTTTGCGTGGTCCTGAGGCATCAGATTTTGAACTGATCGCCGCGTTCTACACGGACCCTGTGCGCTCGCACGGGTTTGGTGGTGTATTGCCACGTGATCAGGCGTGGCGCTGGTTTGCCAGCACGATCGGCCACTGGCACCTGCGCGGCTATGGGTTTTGGACCATCACAGACAAGGCCGACGGCAGCGCCATGGGCATCTGCGGCATATGGAACCCCGAAGGTTGGCCCGAGGCTGAACTGGGTTGGATTGCATTTGAAGGCCATGAGGGCAAAGGCATCGCTTTTGAAGCGGCCACTGCTGTGCGCAAACATGCCTATGAGGTTATGGGTTTCACAACCATGACCAGCAACATCGTCCCCGGCAACGCACGCTCAGTTGCCTTGGCCGAACGTCTGGGTGCAGTGCATGAACGCACCTATGATAATATCAACATGGGTGAGGAACAATTGTTCCGCCATCCGGGACCGGAGGCATTGTCATGACCCCGATCCCAACAGTGGAAACCGAAAACCTGCGTCTGCGGTGTGCAGAAATGCGCGATTTTGACGCCTATGCTGCGTTCCGTGCCAGTGATCGTGCAGCCTATGTCGGTGGCCCCAACACCCGCAC
>CALKXT010000120.1 GCA_938003685.1 uncultured Sulfitobacter sp.
CTGAGGACAATGCGAACAATCCGGCTGCAAAAGTAACCATGCTTGGCCCAGTTGGTGTGTCAAAGGCGAAGGATCCCGCCAAGCCGCCAAGGGCAGACATCGCACCTAGAACAATTGCCCAAAGTGCCATCATTTCGGGCGTGCGGGCCATGGGTCTTGCGGCGGCTGCCGGGATCACCAGCATCGCTGCAATCAGCAAGGCCCCGACCACTTTGATTGCCACGGCAACGGTGATTGCTAAGGCCACAGTCAGGATCAACTGTTCACGACGGGGGTTGCCACCAGATGCAGTTGCCAAATCAGGGTTCAGCGTCGCGGTCAGTAGCGCCTGCCAACGCCAGATCAACAGCACAGCCACGGCGATGGCTCCTAGCCAAATCACCATAATGTCAGTGCGTGTGACTGCCAATATTTCGCCAAATAAGTAGGTCGACAGATCAACCCGTTGGCCGGGCAGTAGTGACACCGCAACCAAGCCCAAAGCAAGGGCTGCATGTGCCAGCACGCCCAGCAATGCGTCTGTACTGACGTGGCGCTCTGATAGGGTGCTGACAATCATCGCCATGACCAATGCGATGATCAAAACCCCTGCGGCAATTGGCAAATCTGTTGCCAGCGCAAGTGCGACGCCCAAGAGGGCTGCGTGACTGGTCGCATCGCCAAAATAGGCCATCCTCCGCCAAACCACAAAACAGCCCAAGGGGGCTGCGGCAAAGGCAACGCCAAGCCCAGCAAGGGCGGCGCGCAGGGCAAAATCATCCAGCATCAGTGGCTCTCGTGTTTGTGGGCATGGTCGTGATCCGCGTGGTCATGACCATGCCCATGCGCATGATCGTGATCGTGGTGATGACGATAAAGCGCTAGCGCCCCATGTGTTCCGGTGCCAAACAGCGCGCGATATTCGGGCGCGTCGGCCACATGTTCTGGCGCACCTTCACAGCAGACATGCCCATTCAGACACAGCACACGATCAGAGGCGGCCATCACGACGTGCAAATCATGGCTAACCATCAGAACGGCCAAATTCATCTTTATGCGGACATCTTCGATCTGACGGTAAAACGCAGCGGCACCCGGTTGATCAAGGCCTTGGGTGGCTTCATCAAGAATTAGGATGTCAGGATCGCTAAGCAAAGCACGCGCCAGCAAGACACGCTGAAATTGGCCGCCCGACAAGGCAGACATTTGTCGCCCGGCAAGTTCAGGAACGCCCGCTTGGGACAGGGCGTCCATCACAACCTCATTCTTTTGACGTTGAGGCAGATTCAAAAACCGACGCACAGTCAAGGGCAGGGTCGCATCGATCTGAAGCTTTTGAGGAACATAGCCAATGCGCAGCCCATCCGCGCGCGTTACCTCACCACTGCTTGGCTTGAGGGCACCTATCAAAGCGCGTAATAAGCTGGATTTACCAGACCCATTGGGGCCAACAATGGTGACAATCTCGCCTCTTTCAATGTGAAAATCCACATCTTTTAGAATGGCTTGTCCGCCATAGTTCAAGTCAAGACCGCGTGATTCAATCAGGTTCATGCGGCGTCTTTCTGGCAGTCTGGGCAGAGGCCCTCGGCTTCAACCACGGTGCGTTCAATGACAAACCCCGCCGCGCGCGCTGCATCCCCCAAGCGCCCTTGAGCGGGGGACGTGTCAGTTTCTGCGACTGAATTACAACCACGACAAATCAAGAACGCAGGTGTGTGATCCGCCCCAAGATGGGCGCATGCGATATAGGCATTTAACGCCTCAATTTTATGGGCGAACCCGGCTTTGACTAGAAAATCCAAGGCGCGATAGGCGACAGGGGGCTGGGTACCCAACCCCTCAGATGCCAGCACTTCAAGCAGGTCATACGCCCCAAGCGCGCGATGTTCTGCCAGCAGAATTTCCAAAGCACGGCGGCGCACAGGGGTCAGGCGTAATCCTGTGTCTGCGCAATGCGCTTCGGCCTTGCTAAGCGTGCTGCGCACACAATGCGCATGATCGTGGTGTTCAAATCCGATGGCTGGCATCTTGAGGCTCCCAACATTTAGGGCTTGATATGTTATAACATCCAGCTTAGCAACTGTGATAGTATAACATAAAGGAATCCCAATGCAGCGCCTGATCTTTGCCATTTCCCTTTCTGCCGCCCCAGCCTTTGCGGATGTTCCCAAGGTTTCGACGGACATCGCGCCGATACATTCATTGGTTGCACAGGTCATGCATGGGGTGGGCGCACCAGACCTGATTATTCCGGCGAACGCATCGCCCCATGGCTATGCGATGCGCCCATCCGAGGCGCGCAATTTGGCGCAGGCGGATGTGGTGATCTGGGTTGGTCCGACGTTAACGCCTTGGCTTGAGGGGCCTGTTGAAACGCTTGCAGCAGAGGCCGTGCATTTGGTGCTGTCCGAGGTGCCTCAGATCAATATTTTGCCATTTCGCGAAGGCGATGGTTTTGGCGCACATGATCACGGCCATGCGGACGAACATAAGGACACGGATGCGGACACCCATGACGATGCACATGACGATCACGATCACGCCGATAAACACGATGGAGACCACGCCGATAAACACGATGAAGACCACGCGGATGCGCATGACGATGACCATGCGGATAAGCACGAAGGCGATCATGCAGAAGGTGGAGCTGCTGGCATGAATGATCCGCATCTCTGGCTTGATCCGGGAAATGCATCTATCTGGCTTGGCGTGATTGCCGATCAATTGGCCCAAAGTGATCCAGAAAATGCGGCCATATACCTCGAGAATGCGAAACAAGGTCAGGTTGCGATTGCCCTGCAAGAAAAGGCGATCACAACCCAATTGGCGGGTGTGTCAGGTGTCCCGTTCATCGTCTTGCATGACGGCTTCCACTATTTTGAATCCCATTTCGGGATTGAGGCGATTGCCGCGGTCAGTGCGGGGGACGCCGCCAAGCCCGGTGCCGCGCGGATTGCGTCCTTGCGGGCAGAATTGAGCGACAGTGGTGTGCAGTGTGCCTTTTCTGAGCCGCAGATCGACGACAGTTTGCTGGATACGGTTACCGAAGGATTGGACGTGAAAGTTGGCGTTCTTGATCCCCTTGGTGCCGCGCTGCCAACTGGTCCGGGTCAGTATGCTGCGTTGTTGGGTGCAATGGCGGACAGCATGGCAGTTTGTCTGAGCGATTAATGAGGTAATGAGGCCCCAGTGAAAACGATGGGGCCTCATACGGTATCTTATGATCGGTTTGTACGCCTAGACCGCGATCTTGCCGCCACCTTGTTTCGTGATCACCACAATCGCGGGACGGGGCGGCATGGCTGGATCAAAGTCTGGCCAGCGGGTCGCCGGGTCTTCGAAAGTGCTTTCCCGCTCAAAACCGGGCAGGTCTTTTGTGCCATCGGTGCCGGGGTGTTGTACTGCGACAAACAAGGTCTCATTGTCATCGGTGAAATACGGCCCGCACATTTCGCCGCCCACAGGGCAGCGGAAGAATAACTTTGAAATGCCACGCGCATCGCCTTCGGTTTCTACCGCGTAAAGTCCGTCTGATTTTCCGGTTTTGCCCCATTTACTGCCTTGGTCGGTCGACACCCAAAGGCGCCCCAATGCATCCATTGCAGCATTGTCAGGGGAGGCGAACCAACCGCTTTCAGATATATCCGGGTTCCACTGCGCGCCAACTTCGGCAACTGAAGGATCACCACATTTCACCAAAATCGACCATGTGCCAACGGTCGCGGCGTGGTCACCGGCGTCTTCTTTGATCTCAATGATATGACCAAAATCGCTGTCCGCACGCGGGTTCGCGGCATTGGTATCCCCCGGCTTGCGCCGGTTATTGTTGGTCAGCATGATGTAGGCCGTCCCATCGCCACGCGGCTGCGCGTCTTCGGGGCGGTCCATAGGAGTGGCCCCCAAAAGGTCGGCTGCAATGCGAGTGTCGATCAGAACGTCCCCTTGATCATAAAAGCCGTTTTCAGCCGTCAGTGGGCCAGTACCATAAACCAGCGGTAACCAATTGATAATGCCATCTTCTTCAAAACGCGCGACATACAAGATGCCATCGCTCAACAGCTTGCTATTGGCGGCACGATCCTCGGACATGGAACCGTTGGAGACGTATTTGTATTGATAATCAAAGCGGTTGTCGTCGCCCATATAGACCACCAGCCTGCCACCTGTTGAAACAGTTGTTTCGGCCCCCTCATGGCGGAAACGCCCCAAGGCAGTGTGCTTGATCGGGGATGAGGTTGGGTCCATCGGGTCGACCTCAACGACCCAGCCAAATTTGTTGGGCAT
>CALKXT010000121.1 GCA_938003685.1 uncultured Sulfitobacter sp.
CCAGTGGCGTATCGCGCAGTTTGATTGAACGCTCTTGGCGTGCTGCGATTGAGGTACAAGGCATTGATCGGGTTGTGGTTGCCACGGATGATGATCGTATCAAAGACGCAGCCGAGGCGTTTGGCGCTGAGGTTGTGATGACATCTACGACCTGCGCTAACGGGACGGAACGCTGCGCCGAAGCCCACGACATCTTGGGCGGCACATATGAGATCGTTGTAAACCTGCAAGGTGACGCACCGCTGACGCCACATTGGTTTATTGAGGGTTTGGTTGAGGGATTGCGCGCTGCACCTGCTGCTGAAATCGCTACGCCTGTCTTGCGCTGTGATGGTGCAGCGTTGAACGGTTTGCTTGCGGATCGCAAGGCAGATCGTGTGGGCGGAACCACTGCGGTTTTTACCGCTGACCATCATGCGATGTATTTCTCAAAAGAGGTCGTCCCATTTACCTCAAAATCATACGCAGAAACTGATCAAACCCCAGTATTTCATCATGTCGGAGTGTATGCATATCGCCCAGAAGCGCTGTCTGCTTATCCTAGTTGGCCTACCGGTCCACTTGAGCAGCTAGAAGGGTTAGAGCAGTTAAGGTTTATGGAAAATGGCCGCGCTGTTCTTTGTGTCCAAGTAGAGGCCAAAGGGCGCGCGTTTTGGGAGTTGAACAATCCTGAGGATGTGCCAAAAATAGAGTCTATGATGGCGCAAATGGGCCTTGAATGACTGATCTGCCCGTCAGCATCGTTATTGTCAGTCGGGGTAGACCGGATGCACTAAAGCGATGTTTGTTGGGTATTTCGCAGCTACAGTATTTTAATTTTGAAGTTGTTGTCGTTGCTGATCCGCGTGGCATTGAAGCGGCGCAAAGCATGGCATTTTCTGACGATCTAAAACTACTGCCCTTTGATAAAGCCAATATTGCAGTTGCGCGGAATATGGGGCTTACCCAAGCCGCCGGAGAGGTGATTGCCTTTATCGATGATGATGCTGTGCCTGAACCGCAATGGCTGCGGTATCTGGTGGCACCTGCTGTTCAATCAGATGTGGCTGCGATGGGCGGTTTCGTTCGGGGGCGCAATGGCATTTCCTTTCAATGGAAAGCGCGCAGTCTGGATGCGCTGGGCGAGGCGCATGACCTAGATATTGATCCACAGCAGGCCAGTATTTTGACACCCCCCAAGGGACGCGCCATCAAGACCGAAGGCACCAATATGGCGTTTCGTCGAAATGTGCTGATTGACCTTGGCGGATTTGATCCTGCGTTTCACTATTTTCTGGATGAAACCGATCTGAACATGCGGCTTGCACGCGCTGGGCATGCCACGGCAATTGTACCTTTGGCTGAGGTGCACCATGGCTTTGCGGCTAATCCCTTGCGCACCCAGAACCGTGTGCCACGTGATTTATTCGACATCGGCGCCAGCTGGGCTGTATTTCAGCGGAAACACGTTGTGGAGGATGCCCGCGCTCATCAATGGCGCAGATTGCGCACTAACGAACGGCAAAGATTGTTACGCTACTTGGTGAGTGGTGGATTAGAGCCGCGAGATGTGCGTCATTTGATGGGCCGTTTGGATTATGGTTTCAACGAAGGAAGTCATCGGGCGTTTGGTCAGTCAAACCTCGCAGCACACCCTGCTGCCCCTTTTAAACCTTTCACATCTATCCGGCGAAACAGCGTATTTTTGTCAACACGCCCCATGTGGGCCAAAAAAGACCACACTAACGCCGCAGATAGGGTGAAAAACGGTGAGATTGTCACCATGCTGAGCCTATCGCGCACTGCTATCTTTCACCAACTCAAATTCAACGAGGACGGTGTTTGGGTGCAAAGTGGCGGCATCTTTGGCAAAACGAAACGAAATGAGCCCATTTTTAGCATGACAACAAGATCACGTCGGCTTGAAAAGGAAAGAGGACGCGTTGCCAGACAGCGCGGATTGAGCGAAGACTAAGTGAGCAGGCGTCATAAGAGTATTTGAAACTGATAAATCAGGACATAGTCTGTGATTGAGTAACGATGGCAGAAGCCAACCCAGCAAGAGGTGGTAAGGATAAAGATGCGTAAGAAAGTAACAAAAGCGATTTTCCCGGTTGCGGGTATGGGCACGCGGTTTTTGCCAGCGACCAAATCGGTTCCAAAAGAGATCATGACCTTGGTGGATCGTCCCCTCATTCAATATGCGATTGATGAGGCGCGGGCGGCTGGGATCAAAGAATTCATTTTTGTGACCTCGCGCGGCAAGGGCGCGTTGGAGGACTATTTTGACCATGCGCCGCAGCTTGAGCAAGAGTTGAAGAAAAAGAAGAAAACTGAGCTTCTTGAGATTTTGAACAACACCAACATGGAAAGTGGCGCGATTGCCTATATCCGCCAGCATCGTGCATTGGGTCTTGGTCATGCTGTTTGGTGCGCGCGTCGCTTGATTGCGAATGAACCTTTTGCAGTGATCTTACCGGATGACGTGATTGCAGCGGAAAAACCCTGCTTGCAGCAAATGGTCGAAGCCTACGCTGAAACCGGCGGTAACATGGTTGCGGCTATGGAAGTTGAGCCTGAAAAGTCTTCTTCTTACGGTATGCTCGATGTGTCAGAGGACATGGGTCAGATGGTTAAGGTTAAAGGCATGGTTGAGAAACCTGATGCCGATAAGGCGCCATCGAACCTTGCGGTGATTGGGCGCTATATTTTGTCCCCAACGGTTTTGCAGAATTTGAACCAGCTAAAGTCTGGCTCAGGTGGAGAAATCCAGCTGACCGACGCGATTGCAAAAGAGATCGAACAGGATCGCAATGTATACGGTTATCGTTTCCGTGGTCAGCGGTTTGATTGCGGCTCTAAATCTGGTTTCTTGCAGGCGACGGTCGCCTTTGGTTTGGCACGTGAGGAATTGCGCGATGATCTAAGCGCCTATCTGCGTAGTATCATGCAAGTCGATAAAGCGGCACAGTAACGCGGACGAAGGGCGTATTTGATGAGTAATGTTCTGGTTACTGGTGGTGCAGGCTATATCGGGTCGCACGCCTGTAAGGCGCTTAAGGCTGCTGGATTCACGCCAGTTACCTTTGATAACCTGATCACAGGTTGGCAAGATGCGGTAAAGTTTGGGCCGTTTGAACAAGGTGATCTGCTAGATCGCGCGCGGTTGGATGAGGTTTTCGCAAAGTACAAACCCATCGCCGTGATGCACTTTGCTGCACTCAGTCAAGTTGGCGAAAGCATGTCAGAGCCGGGCAAGTATTGGCGCAATAATGTTTCCGGTTCGCTGAATTTGATTGAGGCGGCTGTGGCAGCTGGCTGTGAGAATTTTGTGTTCTCATCAACCTGCGCAACCTATGGCGATCAGGACAATGTTGTGTTGGATGAAAACAGCGCACAATACCCGGTCAATGCATACGGTGCCTCTAAGCGTGCGATCGAAGACATCTTACGCGACTTTGAGGCATCGAATGATCTGCGGCACGTGATTTTCCGTTACTTCAATGTGGCGGGTGCTGACCCTGATGGTGACGTGGGTGAATTCCACCAACCTGAAACTCATCTAGTGCCCCTGATGCTTGACGCGATTGATGGCAAGCGTGATGCCCTGACGATCTTTGGCACGGATTACGACACGCCTGACGGCACATGTATTCGCGATTACGTGCATGTGTGTGATTTGGTCGATGCCCATGTTCTGGGTCTTAAGTGGTTGCAGGACGGCAAGGGCAGTCGTGTTTTTAACCTTGGCACCGGATCAGGGTTTTCCGTACGTGAAGTAATTGATCACAGTCGTGAGGTCACAAACAAGGCGGTGCCATTTAACGAAGGCGCACGGCGTCCGGGCGACTGTACCAAGCTCGTATCAGGATCACAGCGCGCGATTGATGAGTTGGGTTGGAAGCCTGAGCGGTCAACCCTAAAGCAGATGATCACTGATGCATGGAGATGGCACCAGACGGGCCATTACGACGCTTAGATGCCCCCCGCGCGCCTGCTTGATCTGACGCGCAGTTTGCGGCGCGCAGGGCGGGTTGCGACGGGTGTTGATAGAGTCGAACATGCGTATTTGAGCCACTTTTTAGTGGATGATGTTGCAACCTTTGGCTTGTTGCGTACCGCGTTTGGCTACGTCTTGCTCAATAAATCTGGGCTAAAGAAATTTCTGAATAGACTAGAGGGGCAAACAGAGTGGGGACCACCCGATCTGTTGTCACGTTTGCCGCGCAGGCGCAGCGCCGTACAGAAAAAAGCAGAAAGTGATGTCCGGCGATTTGCCGCTGCGCGATGCCTGCGGGGCAATCTGGCCAAGACACTCTCAGATACTTTGCCAACTGAATACGTCTATTATAATGTTGGCCATAGCAACCTAACGGAACGAGTCTTGACAGCCATTCATGCCAGCGGCGGGAAGACTGCTGTGATGGTCCATGACGTGATCCCGTTGGAGCACCCAGAATTTCAACGCGAAGGTTCGGTTGAGCCGTTTCGTGACAAGGTGCGCCGCGTCAGCACCCATGCTGATTGGGTGATTTATAATTCCCAAGACACCAAACTGCGCACCGAAAAGTTTATGCGCGATTGGGGGCATGTTCCCAGATCTATTGTTTCACATTTGGGAACAATAGTGCCGCCTGTTGATGCAGCCCAACTGCCCGCTGGGGTACCTGTTGATCAACCGTATTTCGTCGTGGTTGGCACAATCGAACCGCGAAAAAATCACATACTCTTGCTTGATCTATGGGCAGAAATGGGGCCAGAGGCTCCACCGCTTTTCGTCTGTGGCGGACGTGGTTGGAATAATGACGCAGTTTTTACGCGGCTTGATCAGATGACGGCTAACGACAACGTCTATGAGCTATCTGGATTGGGCGACGCAGCGCTTGCCGCACTTGTCAAAGGTGCGGCCGGAATGCTGTTTCCTAGTCATGCTGAGGGCTATGGTTTGCCTCCCCTTGAGGCACTGACCCTCGGAACGCGTGTTTTATGCAACGATTTACAGGTTTTACGAGAGATATTGGGCAATAAACCCGTTTACGCACCTGTATCTGACCGCTATTTGTGGATAAGTACGATTAAGAATTGGGCGACAAACCCTCCAAAAGCGTTAGAAGCTGATCCCTTCATTGGGCCAAAGTGGTCCGATCATTTCAAGACCGTGTTAAGGTTAAGATGATAGCGCAGTAAGAGAGCGGCGATTTCCCGAAGGTAGAGGGCGGTTTTGGGTGTATTCCAGTCATATCGACTGAGGCTTCAACGTAAGCGGTGGCGCATTCGTGCGTTTCGTAAGCGTCGTGAGCTAAAGCGCATTGCGAACCGGACGGGGCAAATCCGTGCGGATGATCTGCTGTTGTTTTGCACGCAAAGAAATGAACGTATCAGGCTACCCTATTTTCTGGATTATTACCGTGACATGGGCGTTGGTCATTTCTTTTTCGTGGACAATGACAGCACTGATGGATCGCTCGACTATCTGGCAGATCAGCCGGATGTATCTGTATGGAGCACGAAATCGAGTTATAAACGGTCCCGCTTTGGCGTGGATTGGCTGAACTGGCTCCAGATGAAATATGCCCATGGCCATTGGGCGTTGACGGTAGATCCTGACGAATTCCTCGTTTATCCGTTCTGTGACACACGGCCTTTGCGCGCATTAACTGACTGGCTGGATGCATCTTCGATAAAATCATTCTCTGCTATGCTTTTGGATATGTATCCAAAGGGTCGGCTGGACGAGCAGCCTTATCAAGCAGGTCAAAACCCGATCGAAATTGCGTCTTGGTTTGACAGTGGAAACTATACGATTACGCCCAATTACAAATTTACGAACCTGTGGATTCAAGGCGGGCCTAGGGCACGCGTGTTTTTCCCTGACGAACCTGAAAAGGCACCAGCGCTGAACAAAGTACCACTGGTGAAGTGGGATAAGAAATATACCTACGTCAGTTCAACGCACATGTTGCTGCCGCGCGGATTAAACCAAGTCTATGATGAATGGGGTGGGGAAAAAGCGTCGGGCGTTTTGTTGCATGCCAAATTTCTGGATACGTTTGGGGATAAAGCGGCAGAAGAATTACAACGCAACCAACACTATGCTGGATCGGTCGAGTATAAAGCCTATGCAGACCGCCTGAAGGACGATCCGCAATTGTGGTGCAAGTGGTCTGAACGCTATATCAATTGGCGCCAGCTTGAAATTTTAGGTCTTATGTCCAAAGGGAACTGGGCATGAGCGTTGGGATCGTCATGCTGGTGCACACGGCGCTTGGTAGGGCTGAACAGGTCGCACGACATTGGTCGGCGGCTGGATGCCCTGTAGTGATCCATATCGACAAAAGTGTGCCGCGTCGTACTCATGATGCGTTTGTTGCGGCCCTCAAGAATGTGCCAGATATCAAATTCAGTGGTCGATATCGTTGTGAATGGGGCACATGGGGCATCGTTGCTGCATCACAGGCCGCGTCAGAATTGATGCTGGCCAGTTTTCCGCAAGTGCGCCATGTCTATTTGGCATCGGGGTCCTGCTTGCCTTTGCGACCTGTGCAGGAATTGATTGATTACCTTGACCAACGCCCGCGTACTGATTTCATTGAAAGTGCCACGACGTCCGATGTTCCTTGGACTGTTGGCGGTCTGGACGAAGAACGCTTTACCTTGCGGTTTCCAGTGTCGTGGAAGAAGAACCGATTTCTATTTGATCGGATTGTAGATTTTCAACGTCGGTTCCGTCTGAAACGAAAAATGCCAAACGGTATCGTGCCGCACATGGGATCACAGTGGTGGTGCCTGTCGCGACAAACATTGTCAGCAATCCTTCAAGATCCTGAACGTCCATCCTACGATAAGTTTTTTCAGCATGTCTGGATACCTGATGAATCCTACTTTCAGACATTGGCGCGGCAGTATTCAACCAAGATCGAAAGCCGCTCGCTGACATTGTCTAAGTTCGACTTTCAAGGCAAACCGCATATTTTTTACGATGATCATCTACAGTTGTTGCGGCGATCTGACTGTTTTGTTGCGCGTAAAATTTGGCCTTACGCGGACCGATTGTACGAGGCATTTTTGACGGATGCCGCTGGTGCGATGAAGAAAACTGAACCGAACCCGGGTAAGATTGACCGCATTTTTGCCAAAGCGGTTGAGCGTCGAACGCGTGGGCGGTCTGGCCTATACATGCAAAGCCGTTTTCCCAATGAGGATTGGGAAAACGGTGTGACCGCAGCACCTTATTCAATGTTTCAAGGGTTTTCCGAACTGTTTGAGAACTTTGAACCGTGGTTAGCCAAGGCAACTGGCGCACGTGTTCACGGGCATTTATTTGCCAAAGATGCTGTGCATTACGCAGATGGACAGACGGCAATCAACGGCGCGTTGGCTGATTCTGCGATCTTGCGAGACTATAACGGTAAGGGTTTTTTAACGAACCTTATTTGGAACACACGTGGCGAACGGCAGTGCTTTCAATTTGGTCCTGGCGATAATCAAGACGTCAATTGGCGTGTTGCCAAAGACCCTAATGCGCAAGTGTCTGTGATTACCGGTGCATGGGCAGTGCCGTTGTTTCGGTCGAATATGGACTTCGCTGAGATCAGGAGTTTAGCTGCTAAGCTGCAAAAAATTGAGAGCGAACACATGGATATTCTACGTTCGCCCTATACCAAGGCGCGTGTGCGGATTTGGACGATGGCAGAATTCATTGAAGCCCCGATGGAGCCGCTGCAAGGTATATTGGACGAGATCGGACGCACCAAGCTGCGTCGGCTGTCAGAAGCGCCAAAAATGGCTGACTTAAGCGGGTTTGGTCAGTTTCTTCAAAACCTAAAAAACCAAGGGATGCACCCATATCTGATGGGTGATTTCCCCGCAGAACGCGGCGTCGCAGCGACGCCAAAAACGGCGCGTAAACCTTATGTGGTGCAGTGACTATGTCCGATAAATTCGACAGCTTTGTTGTTTTCGCTGAGATGCGAACTGGGTCAAATTTTCTAGAGGCAAACCTGAATTCATTTGACGCAATCACCTGCCACGGCGAAGCGTTCAACCCGCATTTTTTGGGGTATCCGCACAATGAACCGATATTAGGCGTTGATCAGGCCAAACGTGATGAGAACCCCAAGGCGCTGTTAAACGCCATCCGTAATGACCCCGCTGCACTTAGCGGGTTTCGGTATTTTCATGATCACGATCCCCGGGTTTTTGATGATATAGTTGACGATCCGCGGTGTGCTAAAATTGTGCTGACCCGCAATCCAGTTGACAGCTACGTCAGTTGGAAAATCGCGCAAGCCACTGGGCAGTGGAAGTTGACTGACGTAAAGGCACATAAATCAGCGCAGGTTCTTTTCGATAGTGGTGAGTTTAAAGCGCATCTTGACGCACTTCAGTTGTTTCAGATCACATTGCTTAACCGCCTACAGACCTCTGGACAGACCGCTTTCTATGTGGCGTATGAAGACCTGCAAAGCGTTGATGTGATGAACGGGTTAGCACGTTATTTGGGTGTGGATGAGGCGCTTGAAGCACTTGATAAGAACCTCAAGAAACAAAACCCCAGCCCGATTTCAGCCAAAGTTAGCAACTATGACCATATGTTAAAATCGCTGTCCCAGCTAGATCGGTTTGACCTGACACGCACACCAAATTTTGAACCCCGGCGTGGGCCAAATGTACCATCCTATGTTGTTGCGGCAGAGTCACCATTAATTTACATGCCGCTTCGCAGCGGTCCGCATGATCAGGTGATGGATTGGATGTCCGCGTTAGATGGTGTTTCGACGAGTGACCTGCGAATTAAGATGTCGCAAAAGGATTTGCGTCAATGGAAGCGTAAAAACCCGGGTCATCGCAGTTTCACTGTTATCCGGCATCCCATTCTGCGTGCCCATGATGCATTTTGTCGGCACATTCTAACGACTGGTAAGGGCAGCTATATGCAGCTGCGTAATACGATGGTGCGGCGTTACAAGATGCCTTTGCCAGTTGATGGGCCGGATGCGAATTACGACTTAACGGCGCACCGGGTAGCATTTTCTGCATTTTTGATCTTTCTAAAGGGCAACCTATCGGGACAAACTGCGATACGTGTTGATCCTGCATGGTGTACGCAAGCGCAAGCGATCAGTGGCTTTGGCGAAGTCTGTCTTCCCGATAGGATTATCCGCGAAGACGATTTGGTCGCTGAACTAACTGACCTGACAAAGATGGTGGGGCGCACTGATGTACCAAAATTGAGTGCAGCCCAGCCAGATCAGCCGTTTGAACTGTCGGAAATATATGATCGAGAGATCGAAGCGTTAGCTGCTGATGCCTATCAGCGCGACTATGTCACATTTGGATTTACGCGCTGGAAATAGAAATTGCGCAGGCGGCGTTATGCGGCCTGAACGCTCTTTTCTTCTGTCAAAATCGCATACAACGTCAATGGATCCGGGTTCGCGCGTAACTTTGCGCAAATCGATGGGTTACGCAGCGTGCGAGCAACGAGCGCCAGAGCCTTAAGATGTTCAACACCCGCGTTTTCAGGTGCGAATAGAACAAAAGCAATATCGACGGGCTGTCTGTCAACGGATGAGAAATCAATCGGTTTGTCGAGTAAAACAAATGCACCTACGACTTCGTCCAGTCCATCGACCCGTGCATGTGGCAAAGCAACACCATGCCCTACACCCGTTGGGCCTAAGGATTCGCGCGCAATTAGTGCTTCAACAACCTTGCCTGCATCCAGATCGTAGGCATGATTCACCAGCTCACCGATGTCTTGCATCAGGCGCTTTTTGCTGGAGGCAGACGTCAGTACCTTGACTGCCTCCGGCTTGAGGAGTTTCGCAAAATCCATGCTGCTCGCTCTACTATGCGGACAGGTTTCACCCGCCGACTGGTTATGAGGGGTCAATCCAGCCGATATTACCATCCTCACGGCGGTATACGACATTCAGGCCCTCTTTGCCTTCCTTCCGAAACACCAGCACAGGTGCACCCGCCAATTCCATGTGCATCACCGCTTCACCAACAGACAAAGTCGAAATATTTGTCTGCATTTCTGCAATGATCATAGGTTGAAGGGTCTCAGGTTCCTGCGCTTCTGTATCGGCCTCTGAGGCGAGGATATAAGAGGACGCACCAAGAAGTTCAACTGGTTCTGGACGTTCCTTATGATGGTCTTTCAGGCGGCGTTTGTAGCGGCGAAGTTGTTTTTCCATCTTAGCGTTGCAATCGTCAAAAGCGCCATAAATGTCAGTATTATGCGCCTTCGCAGCGGCGGTTAGCCCAGTAGAAAGGTGTACGGTTGCCTCGCAGACAAATTCATGAGCCGACTTAGAAAATACGACCATCGCGTCTATAGGGCGTTCAGAATACTTTTTGACTGATTCACCAAGCTCTGCTTTTACGTGATTTTGCAGAGCTTCACCGATGTCGATCTGTTTACCGCTGATTTGGTACCGCATAAGGTCTCCTTGTTATGTGTTTCCGAGCGTCACGAAACGGACCACGAATGTGGGTTTATGATAGCTCAGATGCGGGAAAATGGCGTTATGTTCAGGTAACTTTCAACCACACCTTGGCGGAAAGGCCGATGCATAGTCAAACAGGAACGAAGTGTTGCCATAGTCTGATCAGGCCAAAAAAATTGTGAAAAGTCAATGCCAAGCAAGTCTGGTTTGGTCAAAATTTATCAACCAGGATTCACAAGTTATTAAGAAATACGAAAATTGTCGCCCAAATAAACCCGGCGCACATTTTCGTTTTGCACGACTTCGTTTGGTGTTCCTGACATTAAAACTTTGCCTTCGTGCAGAATGTAGGCACGATCAACAATCTCTAGGGTTTCGCGAACATTATGATCTGTGATCAGCACACCGATACCGCGGTTTTTAAGATCAGCTACCAGATGACGAATGTCCCCAACAGAGATAGGGTCGACCCCAGCGAACGGTTCATCAAGAAGCAGAAACTTTGGGTTTGCAGCCAGGCAGCGAGCGATCTCAACGCGGCGACGTTCACCACCTGACAATGCCAATGCAGGCGCACGGCGCAGGTGTTCGATAGAGAATTCAGAAAGTAACTCTTCGAGCCGCTCGCGGCGTTGGTGACGGATGGGCACTGAGATATCAAGGATCGCGCGGATGTTGTCTTGAACTGACAATCCACGAAAAATACTCATTTCTTGGGGCAGATATCCGATACCAAGTTGCGCACGGCGATACATAGGTAAGGTTGTGACGTCTTTGCCGTCTACTGTAACGCTGCCACCTTCCGGTGTGACCAGACCAGCAACCGCATAAAATGTTGTCGTTTTGCCGGACCCGTTAGGACCCAGCAGCGCGACAACTTCACCACGGTCAAGATGCATCGAAAAATCGCGGATCACAGTTTTTTTTCGGTACGATTTGCGCAGATGTTCGATACGCAGGCCGGAGGACCCCTGTGCAAGCTTCAAGTCAGGCGGCGGGGTCATTAGTTGTCGCCACCGGTTTGTAAAATCGTCTTAACCCGACCTGACATTTTTGCTGTACCATCAGAAAGCCGAACGGCCATGCGGTCCGCACTTAATGCGCTAGCGCCTTGTGCCAACAAAACATTCCCGGTCATGACGATCGTACCATTGTCGATGCTATAATTTGCCCGGTCTGATTCGGCAGCATCTGGACCTGAAACAAGCGTGACACCGCCTGTGGCCTCAAGACGTGCGATGCCTTTATTCTCGGCACGGTAGACGACCAAAACGCGCGCTGCTGAGAGGCGCATTTCGCCCTGACCAATCAGCACGTTACCCGTAAAAACAGCAGTGCCTGTTGACTGATCCACTGCCAAATTGTCAGCAGTGACTTCTACTGGCAGCCCGGTATCCTGACGAATAGTGCCAAAAGCAACACTAGTGCCTTGCGCAGATGCGGGCATTGATTGAACAGCCAGAAATAAGGGCAATAGTAAAAATATCAGATGCTTCACGTGGGTCACTCTTCTACCTGTTTTGGCGTGTATACCAGTTTCACCCCGTTTGTGAAAATCAATTGGGTCGGTTTTCCTTGATCTGAGGTCGTCAATACCATGGACCCGGCGTTTAGTTTGCCGGGTGGGCCCGTCGCTTCAACCGGGCCGGGTGATTGCACGTTTAGGGCTGACAATCGCGTGGTCAGCATATCAGATATGATTCTGTAGTCTGTTGAGGTGGTGATGATCACATCGCCAGATAATTCTGCATTGTCGGTAGCGATGTCAAATGCGGCTGCATCAGCCAAAATCGTTATCTTGGCTCCACCTGAAATTGCCAAAACAACCTCAACAACCTCTGCTTGGTTTGCGCCAACTTTCCCGTCCGGTGTTCTTAGTGTTTCCGCAGCAAATGAGATCAGATCGCCATCTGTCGTTGTTCCAGAAAAAAACGGTCCAGTGACTTGTTGGTCGCGTAACCGGTCCTGAATTTCTTTGTCCGCAAAAGGAATCGTCGTTTGGGGGTCAATTGCGCGGGACAACAGAAATAGCGTTGAAAGCAGGGCGAGCGCCATCATGGGAAGTAGCACTTTGAGCCAAGATACCCATCTAGAGTAGCTATCTGCCTGCATGACCATTTAGCTAAGCCCGACGCGTAGGCAATCGTGGATATGAAGCAGGCCGACGGGTGTATCTGGCTCTGCTGGATCGACAACAAGCAGGCATGTGATTTTACGAGAGTTCATAATCCCTACAGCTTTTTCAGCCAAGGCATTTGGGTCGATCGTGATAGGAGAACGTGTCATCACATCGCTTGCTTTTAGTGACGCTAACCCCTCAATATGTCGGCTAATATCACCGTTTGTTATGATGCCTTGCAGTTTGCCTGCCGCGCCGGTCACAACAACCATTCCAAAACCTTTTTGCCCGATTTCTGTCAGGGCATCGGACATTTTTGTGTCGCCTTTTACCGTTGGAATTGCATCGCCTTTATGCATCAAATCTGCAACGCGGCTTAGCCGTGCACCCAGCTTGCCACCGGGGTGAAAGTCGCGGAAGTGTTCGGCCGTAAAGTCACGATTTTCCATCAAGGCGACGGCCAAAGCGTCACCCATCGCAAGGGTCAGGGTTGTCGATGTGGTAGGAACAACGCCAGTGCCGCAAGCCTCGCTTAACTGCGGGAGCAGCAGCACAACGTCACAATGCGTGCCAAGGCTACTGGCCTCGCGGCTTGTAATGCCGATGAGTGGAATCGAAAAGCGGCGTGAATACGAAACCAAGTTGCTCAGTTCTGGTGCTTCGCCAGAATTTGAAATTGCCAGCACGACATCTGCGGCGGTAATCATCCCCAGATCACCATGACTCGCCTCAGCGGGATGCACAAATTGTGCAGGTGTGCCAGTGCTAGCAAAGGTCGCTGCGATCTTGTTGGCGATGTGGCCGGATTTGCCGATACCTGTGACAATGACGCGGCCTTTGGTGGCCATGATCAAATCAATTGCAGTGCGAAACCGATCATCCAAACCATCGGCCAGCGTATTAAGCGCCTCAGCTTCGGTGCGGATTACGCGCCGTGCGGTATCTAGAAATGGGGTTTTCATGCGTGTGCAAAGATGTCCGTTTCAGGCCAGCCGATTAAGTCTAGATGGGAACGCATCGGCAGAAAGTCAAAGCACGCCTGTGCAACTTCCATTCGGCCCTCGCGCAAGAGGCGTTTGTTAAGCTCATCGCGTAACTGGTGAAGGTATAAAACATCAGACGCGGCATATTCAATTTGTGCCTCAGTTAAGGTCTCGGATCCCCAATCACTTGATTGTTGTTGCTTGGATATGTCGATGCTCAACAACTCTTGCAGAAGTTTCGCTAGCCCATGCCGATCCGTATAGGTGCGGATCAGACGGCTTGCGATCTTGGTGCAATACACTGGCGCCGTAACTGCGCCAAAAGCGTTCTGCATCGCGGCAATGTCAAAGCGGCCAAAGTGAAACAGCTTGAGCGTGTTTGGATTGGTTAACAGCGCGCACAGGTTAGGTGCCTCGGTCTGGCCCTTGCTGACTTGAACCAGATGTGCGTTTCCGTCACCCCCGGACAATTGCACCACACACAGACGGTCACGATGCGGATGCAGCCCCATGGTTTCGCAATCAATGGCTACAATTGGACCCAGATCAAGGTCGTCGGGCAGGTCGTTCTGATACAGATAATTTGTCATGCTTCACCCTATATCGCGCTTGGACGTTTTGGGAAAGCACGCGTTTTGAGGCGGTTAAGAGATCACAACAGCGTTGTCTTAAAATCACCGCGCAAAGCCACCTCAAGCAACTCTAGATCGTCAGAACATTCGAGATACTTCGCCGCCATATTCGGCGGAATGACAAAGGCATCGCCAGATTGAAGATCACGATCTTTGTGCTCTTGGGCGGACAAGATCATGGTGCCTTTCATCACAAAAGTAAAGTGAATATCGGCGTCGTGTTTGCTTGCTGGT
>CALKXT010000122.1 GCA_938003685.1 uncultured Sulfitobacter sp.
AACTGCATGTATTCGTTAAGGTTGCCGATCACGCCCATCGATGAACGCTTGTCCATCACTTCCTCAACCGCCGGGGGAAGCGAGATGTTTTCGATGTACAGTTCTGGCATCGATAGCCCGTATTCGGCCAATTGTGCCGCGATTTCACCACTAACCAGCTTGCCCAACTCACGGGTGTTTGCGGCCATGTCGAGCACCGGAATACCGGCGCGCGCGATGGTGCGGGAAAATTCCTGCACGATGATGTTGCGGATTTGATAGCTGATCTCGTCCATGGTGAATTCGCCATCCGTGCCGACAATTTCGGTAAGGAACTTGGCAGGGTCAGACACTTTGACCGAATAGGTGCCAAAAGCGCGCAGGCGCACCGGGCCAAATTCAGGGTCACGCACGATAATCGGGTTCTTGGTGCCCCATTTCAGATCATTAAAGCGGGTGGTGTTGACGTAATAAATCTCGGATTTAAACGGGCTTTTGAAACCGTGATCCCAATGTTGCAGGGTCGTCATGATCGGCATGTTGTTGGTTTCAAGCATGTACAGACCGGGGGTAAACACATCGGCCAGTTGCCCCTCATGCACAAACACCGTCGCCTGACCTTCACGCACCGTCAGCTTGGCACCATACTTGATCTCATGACCTTCACGCTCAAAGCGCCAAACCATCGTGTCGCGGGTGTTGTCCACCCAATGAATGACGTCAATGAATTCGCCTGAGAGGAAATCGAAAATGCCCATTGGTTTGGTCCTTGTACCGTTTGGACATAGACTATGTTGGTGGGCGGGGCTTATCAAGTGAGGCGGGTGTTTGTTGCTGGAGGAGTAGGCGGTTTTGGACATAACGCTAACAGGAATTACACGAGATAATTTCTACGAGGTAATTGAGCTGGAGCTTGAGAAGGCGCAAGAAAAGCATCTTCCGTCCAACGTGTTCTCTATCGCTGAGTCGACGCTGTCAGAGACATTTTTTCCCAGAGCCATATGTTTAGGCGATCAAGTTGTCGGATTCTTGATGTATCAATTTGGCGAAATTGGCGATTTCGATGAAGGTGAATGTACAATTTGGCGTTTCATGATCGATAGAAATCACCAAAATACCGGAGTTGGTAAGGCAGTGATGCCTCTGTTGATTGACGAGATCAAAGCACATGATCGCTGTCGGCTCATTGAGATATACTATGATCCAAAGAACCTTGCGGCAAAAAAGCTGTATACCCGTTTCGGGTTCAAACCCGTCGGGGAAAGAGAGGATGGCGATGTGATCGCTGAACTCGACGTCTAGTAGGTCAGGTTTCTAAAGTGGCCCACCCGTCAACTCACGCGCGATGATCCGCGCTATGGGCTTGGCCTCGCTCGCGTTCATGCCGATGCGCAAACGGTCATCATATAGCATTTTCAGCAGCAATTCATCATGGCCCGTTAGCAGCGCAAATTCGTCGTCGTCGTTAAAAATCGATGGGCGCGCGCCGGGGCTGTCGTTGGCTAGGCCAAGGCCTTGGGCCAGTTCCTCGTGAATACAGGACAGGCGCAAAAGGTCGGGGTTTTCGGAACGGATGACGGCGACAGCAGCCGTATAGGTGTTGGCGTTGGGACCAGCGGCGAAAGCGGCCACCGCGCAATAGGTGTCGCGGCGCATGTCACGGAAGGCATTTAACGAACTGGCAGAAATACCCGGTACGATGGCAGCGGCCTGCGCCAAAGCGGCAGCGCGATCGTCTTCAGATGCAATGATTACCAGAAAGTTTGGCTTGCCATTCATAGATATCGGATGCCCGGTGACACGAGATAATCGGGCGGCGTATTTTTTAACATCGGCACTGTCATTTGCGCGCTGTGACGGCGGGACGCCCGCGCCATACACGACCTTCATACGCACAGGTGACTGCCAGCGACGCAGGGGGCTGGCACCACCACGACCGGTGAAATTGCCATCGTATTCGTTAAAAAACGCGATTTGTTCAAAGTTGCGCGCCAACACATCGGCGGTGAAAGGCGTGTCCACACCGCCGCCATCACGGCGCAGTAACCCTTGGGTCAATTGCGCCTGCTGGACTTGACCTAGATAGCTGCGCAAAGCGGCGCTTTTTTCGGATGTGGGTTTGGCGACGACAGGTGCGGGCAGGGCGGCCGGAATGGGCCGCGCCTGTGGTTTTAGAGAGGGTTCGACGGTGGCCAGATCGCAGCCAATAAGGGTCGCGGCAAGAGTAACCACCGCGCCCAATTTAGCCGTTGTATTGCGAACCCCAATTGCCATTGTTTAGCTTGGCACCGCGCCAGATGCGGTATCGCCAAGGCCAGTCTTTTTGGCTTTGGCAGAGGCAAGCGTGTCACGCAGCTTGGCTTCCATTTCCTTCAACTCGATTTCGGCGGCGGCACGGTTTGCCTTGCCTTCGTCCGCGATTTGCAGGCTTTCTTCAATGGTGCCGATCAGGTCGGCGTTGGCCTGTTTCACGGCTTCGATGTCGAACACACCGCGTTCCATCTCTTCGCGGATCACTTTGTTGCTTTCACGCAAGTTCTTGGCGTTTGAGGTCAGCAATTCGTTGGTCAGATCGTTGGCTTCGCGCACGGCCTTGGCAGCCTCAGCAGAGCGTTGGATGGTCACGGCTTGGGCCAATTGGGTTTCCCAAAGTGGGACAGTGTTGACCAAGGTTGAGTTGATTTTAGTGACCAAGGATTTGTCGTTTTCTTGAACCAAACGGATCGATGGCAACGATTGCATTGTCACCTGACGGGTCAGCTTCAGATCATGTACCCGGCGTTCCAGATCATCACGTGCGGCGCGCATGTCGCGCAATTCTTGGGCGACCATAACTTGATCGGCTTCTTTCGCCTTTCCAACGGCTTTTTCCTTGGCGGGAATAACTTTGCTATCTAGTTCGGCTAGTTTCGCCTCACCGGCCGCAATATACAGCGCCAGCTCATCGTAAAACTGCAACGTCTTCTCATAGAGCATATCAAGGGATTTGATGTCTTTGAGCAGGGTATGTTCATGGCTGAGCAGATTGTCAGTGATGCGGTCAATCTGGCCTTGCACCTTTTCAAACTTGGCGGTGAATTGTGCAAAGGGCGCGGCTTTGCCCAACAACTTTTCCCACCAGCTACGCTTGCGGCGAACGTCAAGTTCGGACACTGAAAAGCCGCGAATTGTGCTGACGATATTGCGCAATGAATCGCCCGCAGGACCAACGTCTTTGTTGCGCACGTCGGCTAGCATCGCTTGGCTGATTTCTTGTAATTCGGCCTGTGCGCCGGACCCAAAAGACACGATTGAATTTGTGTCTTCCATGTTGATCTCGCCCATGCGGCGTTTGATTTCGGCGCTAAGCGGCTTGTCCGCTTCTTTGAGCGAGACAACTGCGTTTGCATCCACTGGCTCGGCCAAGACAACGGCTGTGACTTCTTCTACCAACGCAAGGGATTGTGTGGCTTTTTCACGTACAGTTTCAGACATATACTTAAGTTCCTTAAAGTGTTGGGTGAGCGGCATGGATCATTCCAAACGCACGCCTTCACGGGACAGCCGCTCGCGCAGCACATCTATTTCAACTGTCAGATCACCACGATCATCCAGCAATGATTTTTCATTTCGAGCCGCAAAATTCTGATCCAGATCATCCAGCAATGCCAAGTAATCGGTGTGGGCCTGCGGGTCTTGGGTGCGGCCATAAATATCCGCGAATTTGATCGTCGCATCACGTGCGCCGCGCAAATAAACCGACAGATATTTTCGCGCAGCAGTCAGGTCACGCGGGTCTTCTTCGACTGTGCGGATCAATTTGCGGGCAGTGACTTGAAAGGCCTCAAGTCGCGCCTGTGCGGGACGATCATGGGCGCGTTTGATTGCATCTGACATGCCTGCCAGCATTTTTTCGGCCTCGTCCACCACACGCGCCACGCGGTCTTGTTGAAAAGCGTCGATGCCTTCCATGCCTTTGGATTTCAGCGGATCAATGCCAAAGGCTGAAACATGTAAACCCAAAGCTGCGGCACCAAACAAAAAGGGAGCAACCAAACCCGGTTCAGATTTGTAGGCGGCAATTGTAACGCCCATACCGGTTAACAAAGACGAGAGCATCTTGCGCGGTACGGCAGGGCGGTGTGCCACCTTACGGGCGTGATAAGCGGCCTCTGCGCGCAAACCCTCGCGTAAGACCCATGCAGCACCAGCCAAGGTGCCAGCGCCAATAAGGCCCAATGTCAAACCTGTGGCACCGTCATTCAATGACGTGAACAACAGCACGACAGCAGGGATGAACAGTACATTCACCCGACCGCCAACTGGATCAACCTCTATCCGTTCTGCATGTTTGGTTTGTACGGAAGACTGCGCATCAGGACTGTGTTTACCACCAAATCGTTTAGCCATATTCAGAGTCCCCCCAGCCAGCCAGAGGTAACGCCAAACATCACAACGATTAGCGCCACATAGGCGATTTTCTGAAAGCGAGTTGGCGTCATCATACGTTCCTTTGTCTGGGGATTGTTTCCAGATCACTTACAATAACAACGATAGCCCCAAAAATCACGTGGGGTCTGGTCAGATCGCACATTATTTTTGCAATGCAGCGCATCTAGTGGCGGGCCGCTGTACGGCGCTCTGCGTTTAGTTTGCGAGAATAGCCAGATTGAATGACCTCAACCGCGACCAACACCAGCACCGAAAAGTAGAAAGTGGTTTTTGACATTGGGATCACTTCGTAGCCAAAGAAACGCAAGGCAAGTTCGGGGTCATGCATGGCATGTGACGCGGCCTGTCCGGCTTCTCCCAGCAGAACCACACCTACAATCAACAAGATGAACAATCCGAGAACTTCGTACATGCGGTTTGCTTCGAGGAATTTGGTGACGCGTTCCGCCAGCAGCAGCATGGCCAGACCAGACAGAATGATCGCTGTCGCAAGCAAGACAAAGACATCGGTGATTGCCAATGCGGACAACACGGAATCAAACGAGAAAATGAGGTTCATAAACACAATCAACATCACCACTTGGGTTGCTGATTTGCCGGATTTGGCCGCCACATCCGTGTCGAGGTGTTCAATTGCCAACATGTGGCCGATTTCCTTAACAGCCGTGTACATGATGAACACACCACCAATGATGAAGACGATTGTGGCAAAGTTCACCCCGCCTGTCAGCACGCCTTCCCAATCAAGGATAAAGAACGGTTCGGCCATCGCATCAATCAATTGGATCATCACGAACAACAACACCACACGTAGGGCGACCGCAATCAAGATACCCCATTTGCGCACTGCTGCTTGCTGGGCGACAGGGGCACGTTGGCTCTCAATCGAGATATAGAGCAGATTGTCAAAGCCAAGGACCGCTTGCAGAAAGCAAAGCATGATCAAATTGCCCAAATTTTGTATGGTGAGTAGGTCGGCCATTGTATCCCCCGTTGGTTTTCTTAACCAACGTCTTAGGGCCATCGTGGTTCAATGTGAATTGCTTGTGACGGGGAATTTGTACCTGCTTGCGTCCTGTGACGCAGGCAGTTGTGAAAATCTTACAGGAATTGGGCCGCGATCAGCCGCGTGTCTTGGGCTGACCTCTGGTGCCCTTGCTGGGCTTTGCGGGTCTTTTTGATACATGACCCGGTGCCGCTGGTTGTCCCGGCCCGCCAAACTCGCCGGTTTTACGGCGCGGGCTGCGCTTTACCCCTGTGGGTTTCTTTTTCTTCAGCGCCGTGCCGCTGTCATCCTCAAGGGTGATGCCCATTTGGTCGCGCACGATCTTGCGGCGAATCTCTTCGACGCCACCGGATTTAAGTTCACCCAATTGAAAGGGGCCATAGCTGATGCGGATCAAGCGGTTCACGCTGAGGCCGACATGGTCCATCGCGCGGCGAATTTCGCGATTCTTGCCTTCGCGCAGACCAATCGTAAGCCACGCATTTGCACCCTGTTGGCGGTCCAGCGTGACTGTCATGGGTTGAAAGCGTTCACCATCAACGGTGATGCCTTGGCGTAGCGGCTCCAGCATTTCGTCAGTGGGCCGGCCATTCACACGCGCACGGTAGCGGCGCAGCCAACCGGTTGCAGGCAATTCCAACTTGCGTTTGATGCCGCCGTCATTGGTGAGCAGCAGCAACCCTTCGGAGTTGAGATCAAGCCTGCCGATTGACATCACCCGCGGCATATCGTCGGGCAGGTCGTCATAGATTGTACCACGGTCTTTTTCGTCACGATCCGTGGACACGAGGCCGGTTGGTTTGTGATAGAGCCACATGCGCGGTGGTTCAGGTTCGGATACGGGATTGCCATCAAGGGTAATCTCATCTGCCTCTGTCACGTTCAGCGCAGGCGACAATATCTGTTCGCCGTTCACGCGCACGCGACCTGCCTCAATCATACGTTCAGCTTCGCGGCGCGATGCGATGCCAGCGCGGGCCAATACTTTGGCGATACGGTCGCCCTTGGGCGTTTCTGAGGAGCTATTGGTGTTCATGGTGTTGCCTTAGCGCGTTTGTGTGTCTTGCGAAAGGGTGGCTTTTGCGGGCATCAAGGGGCATGACTTTTCGATCCTTCATGGATGTGGCCTTGGATGAGGCACGTGCGGCGGGCGCGCGCGGTGAGGTGCCTGTGGGTGCAGTGATTGTGGATGCGCACGATAGGGTGGTTGCGCAGGCGGGCAACCAGACCCGTGAATTAAATGATCCGACAGCCCATGCTGAGGTACTGGCAATCCGCGCGGCCTGCGCGGCAGCGGGGTCTGAGCGGCTGATTGGTTACGCATTGTATGTGACGCTAGAGCCCTGCGCGATGTGTGCTGCGGCAATTGCTGCGGCGCGGATCGCGCGGTTGTATTATGGTGCATCTGACCCCAAATCGGGCGGTGTGGCGCAGGGCGCGCGGGTGTTTTCGCATGCCCAGTGCCATCATGCGCCAGACGTATTTGACGGGATCGGCGAGGGTGAGGCGCAAGAGATGCTTAGGGCGTTTTTTGCCGAGAAAAGAAAAGGGTAACGGGTATGGCCGCGAATAAACAATTGTCCAGATTTGTGCGCGACGCATTAAGTGACGGCAAAAGCCGGGACGATATCGAAGCCGCCCTTGGCCAATCCGGCTGGAGCGGCAATGAAGTAGCCGAAGCGCTGGACGCGTGGGCGGATATCCCGTTTTCGCCGCCCATACCGCGTCCACAGGCAACCGTTTCAGCGCGTGATTTCTTTGTCTACGCGTTGATGTTCGGGGTGATGATCTTTGGCGCGATCTATCTGGTGCAATTGGTACATGCGCTGATTGATCTGGCATTGGATGATGGCGGATATCGCAGTTCACACCGTATTCGTTGGTCGATGGCGGTGCTGATTGTTACTTTGCCGATGTACCTGTGGTTGGCGATTGGCGAACGGCGTAAATTGACCGCTGACCCGTCGCTGTATCGATCTGCCATCCGCAAATGGCTGACGTATATTACGCTCTTGATCAGTGCGACGGTGTTGTTAGGTGATTTGATCGCTGTCATTTATGCGTTTTTGAATGGTGATTTCACGGTGCAGTTCTTCTTAAAGGCAGCCGTTGTGGCTGTGGTAGCGGGCGGTATTTTCACGTTTTACCTGCGAGATATTCGAGTCGGGGATGCAGCATGAATCGCGCCTTGTTGATCGGTTTGGTTGCCGTGGTCATCGCAGCACTGATTGGCGGTTTTATGGTTGTTGGTGGGCCGGGGTATGCGCGGCTGGAAAAACAAGACGCGCAGCGTGCGAATGATTTGCAGCAGTTATATGGCTTCTTGCAATGTCGGGCGTCTGATAATGTATTGCCAGCGAACATAGAGGATACGGGGTATTGCGGTACCTATCTTGGTTCGGTGTCCACTGCTGATCCAGTAACAGCGGAACCCTATGACTATAGGCGGGTGAGCGACACTTCGTTCGTTATATGCGCAACATTTGTTACTGAGGTGCATAAGGGGAATAACAGGTATCCCTACAAAGCTCTCAAGTTTGAAGGCCAGGTCGGGTGCCGCCACGGCGAGACGATCGCACCCAAATAAGGGCGTCGTTTAAAACGTAATTGCCTGCATTACCTCTGGCTCAATCACATCCACGCCGGGCAAGCC
>CALKXT010000123.1 GCA_938003685.1 uncultured Sulfitobacter sp.
AACAACCTGATCGGCCCCAGCCAACCGCAGCCCCTGAATGACGTTCAAACCAATGCCACCCAAACCAAAGACAACGCAGCGCGCGCCAATCTCAACCTTGGCCGTATTGATCACCGCACCAATGCCCGTGGTCACGCCGCACCCGATATAACAAATTTTATCAAACGGTGCGTCCTTGCGCACCTTTGCAAGCGCAATTTCCGGCACCACGGTGTGGTTCGCAAACGTCGAACAACCCATGTAGTGGTGGATTGGCGTGCCATCGAGCATGGAGAAACGTGTCGTGCCGTCAGGCAGTTGCCCACGACCCTGCGTGATGCGAATTTTCTGGCACAGGTTGGTTTTGCCCGACAGGCAATATTCGCATTCACGACATTCCGGCGTATACAGCGGGATCACGTGATCGCCGGGTTCCAACGTCGTAACGCCCTCACCTACTTCCAATACAACGCCCGCACCTTCATGGCCCAGGATCGCAGGAAAGATGCCTTCAGGATCGTCGCCAGAACGGGTGAATTCATCTGTATGACACAGGCCGGTTGCCTTGATCTCAACCAAAACCTCGCCGCGTTTGGGCCCTTCAAGGTTCACTTCCATGACTTCTAGGGGTTTGCCAGCTTCAACGGCAACGGCGGCGCGGGTTCTCATCATGACAGTATCCTTTGTTCCAATATTTGGATCAGAAAAGCCAGAGCCAACCGCGCTTGTCAAGGCGCGCTAGACGTCCAATTCAGCGATCAACGCCGCCCAAGATGCGCCATGCATATCACGGTCATTGACTGCCCCTTGAATGGTCGGGCGCGGGAGACTGATTTTTATGACATTCAATGATGGGATATCAAAGCGTTTGAGGTCTTGGGTATTGGCACCCATGGCCGTCGCAACCCGCCCCGTCTTCAAACGCGCTTGCACTTCTTGGTAGGCTTCATCCGTACCGCAAAAGATGTCGACCGTCAGCCAAAACGGGCCTGCGTTTTTTGAACGTACTTTTTGCACAAGTTCACGAAGCTGCGTCATAGGTCCAACACCTCTAGCGCAAAGGCTTGCATGGGATCATCCAGCGTCAGCACGTGGTTCAGTACAAATTCATAGGTCTGCCCACGTGGCATTTCAGCAGGTGAAAACAGGAAGGCAAAGGTGGGCTGTTCTTCCTCAGCCGTCAGCGGGTGATGCAGCATATAGGGGTTCAGCAGCTTGCCAATTTCCATTGACAGCGCGTCGGTAGACGCAGTCACGATGCCAATCACCCCGATCTCAATGGCCGTGGCATCGCGCGGTTCCAAATCACCAAAACTTGCAGATTGCCCCATCAAACGCAGTTCGATGGAGAACTCATCCGCCGAAAGCCCCAAACGGTCACAGACTTTGGCTGTGCATTTCGTCTCAATATCAGCGGCCCATTTTGCGGCGTTTGCAACGTAATGCGCATCGCGCAGGATGGCGATAAGGACCGTCTGAAAACCAGCAGCGCGTGCGCCTTCCAATTTGACAGTATAGCGATCTGATGGCACCCATTTTGATCCGGTCACCCGCACGGCGGTGTCATCCAAAGCGGTGTATGTCGCCCCTGTCACATCCAGATGCCCACCGGGTTCATACAGGATAAAGGGATCAGAATTTTCATACAGCATATGCGCAGATACAGTGTGTGGCGTGGCATGCGCCCCATCGGCCAGCGGCGTCACCGTGAAACCGTCATCGTCAAAATCAACCAAGATCACACCGGATTGCGGGTTTGTTGCACAAAGCGCACCACATTCCCCGATCTTGGCCCCATGCCACGCGGCCCCAGCGTGACACCCATTCATCAATGGCAAAGCGGCGATGATGGCCGTGTCAGTTGTCCGGCCCGCAATGATGATATCTGCACCTGTGTCTATGGCCGCGGCGATCTGCTCAGCACCTGCAAGGGCGACAATGTTCGTGCAACTTTGCAAGGTTTCCGCAGAGATATCAGGCGCGTTAGATAACGGCGTGATCTGCCCCTCTGCCAGTGCCTTCGCCATGTCATCGCCGCTTTGTTGCGAGCGCAGCACCGCAATTTTGAGCGGCCTACCCTGTTCACCGGCGATCTCTCGGGTGATGTCGAGCATCCATTCAACCGCGCTATCAGACCCACAAGTGCCCGCCGTACCAATCACCAAGGGGCAGTCGGCTTGCGCGCGTGCCTCCATCAACCCGGCCCATTCCAGTTTCGTTGAAGCGCGGGCATATTTTGATACGCCGCGCCCTAGATAGGATGGCCCGCTGTCAGTTGATCCGCCATCAATCGCAATGATATCGGGACGGGCATCTATCCCGCGTTGCAGGGCAACCTTGTCATAGTTTAGACCCAGCGCCCCTGACGGGATTAACACACGTACCATCAGATCAATCCGTCACAGCTTGGGGTTTTTTCAGAATATTGCGCAAAAACATCGGTGCGACAAACCCTGCAACAGCGGCAATCCAGAACCCAATCGCGATAGGGCTAGAAAACAGATACATCGCATCGCCGTCTGACAATGTCATTGCACGGCGCAATGCATCTTCCATCTTGCCGCCCAACAAGATGCCCAAAATCACAGGCACTGTTGGGATATCCAATTTGCGCAAGAAATACCCCAGAACCCCGAAACCAACCATCAAGATCAAGTCAAAGTAGCTGCCTGAAAGCGAATAGATGCCAACAAAAGAAATCATCGTCACGCCCGGCAACAACACCCATGCAGGAACCATCAAAATTTTGACAAATATTTTCACCATTGGGACGTTCATCAACAGCAAAACAACATTGGCAATCAACAGGGACGCGATCAGGCCCCACACGACTTCAGGTCGATCCGTAAACAGCGTTGGACCCGGCGTGATGTTGAGCGTCATCAAAAGGGCCAGCAATACGGCAGTGGTCCCTGAACCCGGAACCCCAAGTGTCAACATCGGCACCAGCGCACCGCCAGCAGCCGCATTGTTGCCAGCCTCAGGGGCCGCGATCCCTTTGGGAACTCCGGTGCCGAAACCGCCCTTTTCACCAGCGATGGATTTCTCTGTCATATAGGCAAGGAAAGACCCCAAAGACGCGCCAGCGCCGGGCAAAATGCCCGCAATAAAGCCAACTCCTGAGGAGCGCAGCATGGTCCACTTGGTTGCCATGATGTCCTTCCAAGGAATGCGTACCTTGTCGAGTTTGACACCAATGCTGGAGCCTTTGCCGTGGCTTTCGATGAAAAAGAACACTTCAGCGACAGCGAAGAGGCCCACAATTGCGACCAGAAAATCAATACCATCCATCAAGTGCAAACTGCCGCCGGTGAGGCGCGGCAGACCAGACGAATTATCAACGCCGATCATTGAAATACCTAAGCCGATACAGGCCGCAAGTGCTGACTTTGCTTGGTTGTTGGAGGCCATACCGCCAAGTGTGCAGAACGCCAGAAGATACAGGGCGAAATACTCGGCTGGGCCAAATAGGAATGCCACCCGCGCCAATGACGGTGCCAGTAGCATCAAGCCCAGAGTGGCAAGCAGGGCACCGACGAACGACGCAACACCTGACAGGACCAGCGCGTCACCCGCCCTGCCCGCCTTGGCCATTGGATACCCATCCAGCGTGGTCATCAGCGCGGGTTCATCCCCCGGAATATTGAGCAAAATCGAACTGATCCGACCACCGTACATCGCGCCGTAGTAAACCGAGGTCATCAGCACCAAGGCTGACGTGGCATCAAGGCCAAGCGTAAAGGTAATTGGGATCAGGATCGCAACGCCGTTTGATGGCCCAAGGCCCGGCAGCGCGCCAATGATTGTGCCAAGGAAACAACCACAGACCGCAAGGAATAAGGTGTAGGGTGACAGTGCAACGCTAAAGCCCAGCGCGAGGTTGGAAAGCAGATCCATTTTAATGCCCTACAAATGGTATAAGAACGGTAATTGCGTTCCAAAGTTTTTCAGCAGTTGGGATACGGTAGGCTACGATATTGCCCAGTCCCAATGCATATTTAAACAGGACAAACAGACCAATCGACAGACCAATACCCGATGCAATTGCAGGCACTGGGCGTGGCGAAATCTGGTAGCTCAAAATCCCAGCAGCGAACATCGTAGGTAAAATGAAACCCAGCGGCGTCAGCATCACTGCGTAAATACACAATGTCAAAACAGCCAAAGCCATCGACACCCATGTCCCAGAGGCAGGCCAATCAGGGTCAGGGTCAGGCTTGAACATCATGAAAAGGCCACAAATTGCGGCAACACCACCTACCATCAGCGGAAATAATTTTGGCAGGTATTCCCCTGAAAATATGTTTGTCTGAATCTGAGTAGCGGCCGCGATATACGCGACCGCCGTTATCAGAGCGATCAGACCAAAGATCCGATCAGACGCCATTACTGAATGACCCCAAGTTCTTTGGACATGGTCGCAATGTCAGCCACAAGACCATCAACGTAAGATTGGAAATCGCCACCAACTTTGGTGAAAGGTGCCAAGCCGTTGTCTTTCATGGCCTGTGCCCACTCGTCGCTGTCTGCGACTTGCTGCAACTTACCTGCCCATTCGTCAAACTTTTCGTCTGAGATGCCTTTTGGCACGTACAAACCACGCCAGTTCACAGCAACCACATCATACCCCTGCTCTTTTGCAGTTGGGATGTCGTCAAAGCCCGGCACACGTTCATCTGTGAGAACCGCAATCACGCGGATGTCGCCGTTGCCAAGAAAGCTAACAACTTCGGACATGTCGCCTGTCATTGCTTGAGTAAAGCCACCAACAGTTTGGGTAATGGCATCTGCGCCACCGTCAACGCCGATGTATTTGACTTTGGTGATGTCAGTGAAACCTGCCTTTTGCAAAACCATCAAAGGTTTCATGTGGTCAAAACCACCAACCGCAGAGCCGCCAGCAAAGGCAACAGAACCCGGGTCAGCTTTGATCATGTCGACCAATTGGCCCAGATCTTTGATGTCGCTGTCAGCAGCAACCGCAATCACGCCCGGATCGGCACCGATGGCACCCACAAAGCGAACCTGATCAGCAGTCATACCCGCATAGGCATTTTGCGCCAAGCGCGTGGTCGTTGCAGAAGATGCCGCAACAATCAGGTCCGCGTCTTCATTGCGTTCATTAACCACGTTGCCATAAGCCAAACCACCGCCCGCGCCGGGCATGTTTGTCACCTGAATGGGCTTATCAACCGCGCCAATATCAAACATGATTTTGCCGATTTGACGGCAGGTAAAGTCCCAACCGCCGCCGGGGTTTGCAGGTGCGATGCACTCAGCAGCTGTGGCCGCGGTGCCCGCGCCAGTTGCAAGCACGGCGCTGGTAATCAGGGCTTTGAAAAAGTGATGTTTCATGGATGTCCTCCCAGACATTTTTTGTTTTTGCACGCAAGAATCAATAACACCCTGCGGTTGCAACGAGATGTTAACGCAGCTTTCAGCAGGATTGCACGTCTTATCCTCAAATTTTCTGGATAACGCTAACATTCTGCTTTTCAAGAGGTTACTCAGCTGTTGTCGCAAGTCTCTTTGTGTCCAGACGGACCAGCTAGGCTAGGCTCTTAATCCTTGGTTGAACGACTTTCGTTGCATAAGAAAAATGGCGCACGCTCTTGCCTGATACATGACATCTAGTTGCGTAATAACCTTCCCTTGCAACGGGACAAGACAGTGCAGCGCTCAACATCCAACGGCCAGATCAGCAAAGGCCAAAAGCCCCACGCGCCCGATGCATTTTCATCCAAACAACCATGGCTGAACAAAAGGATTACTGCCATCACAGCAAAGAGTTAGAAATTGGCGATGCGCAGAACTGTCACAATTGGTCAATTCAATGTATCAATTTGCGCGCAGCGCTGCGTTGAATTCTAAAGATGCTGACCACCGTCAATACAAAGCAACTGCCCTGTAAACGCGGACGCATCTAACAAGAAGTTCATCGCGTGTACGATGTCTTCTGGATCTGCCCCCCGCTGAAGCGGGGCACCTTGTCGATGCTCTTCAAACTGTGCATCTGACTGCTCTGCCCCTTGCATCGTCGACCCCGGTCCGATGCCGTTCACTCGAATATGTGGCCCCAATGCGCGCGCGCTTGTCTGTGTGAAAGCCCAAAGGCCCATTTTTCCGATTGTGTAGGTCATATATTCGGACGTCAGCTTGCGCACACGTTGATCGATCATATTCACGATGCACGCATTGGCACGTTTTTCGCCGTTAGCTTGTACGCTTGCATGTGGTGCTTGGCGGGCGAACTCTTGGGTCAAAACGAATGGCGCGCGCAGGTTGGAATCTATGTTCATGTCCCAACTGTTCTGGGTGGCACTTTTGATTGAATCGTATTTGAAAACCGACGCGCAATTGATCAGTACATCGAGGTCCTGACCCAAACCATCACGCGCACGTTCTATCAGGTTTTGAGTTTGACCATGATCCAGCAAATCAGCCTGAAGGGTCACACATTTTACACCCAGCGCCCGTATGTCAGCGGCAGTCTGTTCGGCCTCATCGACATTGCTGTTATAATGAAGGGCGATATCAATGCCACGCTTTGCCAACCCCAAGGCCATCGCCCTCCCCAGTCGCGCCGCTGCGCCAGTGACTAATGCCGCTTTATAGGAATTTTCATTCATTTTACTGACATCCAATTGATGTTGAATAGGCGTCCCTGCAAAAAATGGGACACCTGATCTCTCTTAATATCTTATCCGCAAACGTCAAAAAGAACCAAGGCGGTTATGATGTGGTCGCTGCGGGGTACAGTTTAGCTGGCGACAGCGCATACGTTTCATAATGCCGTAATGGGCCTTCAAACAGGCCAAATGCAGCCGCAAACTGAAAATTCTAAATAAACACTGGACTATGGATTAAGATGCAATCCCTTAGGCATCTTCACGCTATCACCTTAGCAAGAATACGCTGCCCACGTTTATACTTAATTTGACCCTAAATTTGACACCAGTTAGTCTGATAAGGCGCACAATAGACAAAGTCTCGTGCTTTGATGGGTTTGCAAAAAGATCGAGAGGGCAGCACAAATGGCAATCGATATGCCCAACAAAATAGACCTCAAGTCATCAAACAGCCTTACGGTTAGTTTTTTGGCAAAGGCAACTTTCCTGATTGGATTGCTGTCAGCCACAAGTTTGTCAGCCATGCCTGTTAACCCTCAACGTCCATACACCGCTACAACATGTGAGGCTGCGACACAAAGGCTTGAAGAAGCTTTGGTGGGCAATCCGCTGATCTCAAAAGAAGAAATGGCCGAGGTTCTGACAGTAGCACGCGAAGGGTCAATGCGCCTCTGTGGCTGCGATATTACGCAAGAAAATATCGCAAAATTTAACACCAAAAATATTGAAAATTCGAAATAGGGACAGAAATCATGCCAGTATTGAACGAAACAACCGACGCCGCGAACAGCACCGCAACTACGGCCACCATGGATGTGGGCGACTATTTCTTTGGCTCTTTGGACACAACCGCTGATTCTGATTGGGTCGAAGTAAATCTGGTCGCCGGGGAAACCTATACCTTTGCAGCCATTGGCGTCGGGGCGTTGTCTGACAGTTTAAGTGACCCCTATCTACGCCTGCGTGATAGCGGTGGTGCCGAAATATTATTTGACGATGATGGCGGCCCAGGACGCAACAGCACGATCACCTTCACAGCCAGCAGCAGCGGCACCTACTACCTAGATATGCAGTCATGGGACAACACGCAGGCAGGTGATTACGGCCTGTCGATGGTGACCGGAAATCGCGCCAGTTATGATGTCACCATGGGTGCCGGCAACCTGATCCGCACCGACAGATCATGGGCGGCAACACCAGAAACCGGTGTTACAGTGACGTGGTCTATTCGTGCCTCAGGCGACTCGCCGGATGGCGAAACCTTTATTGCGCCCAGCGCGGCACAGGTCACCGCAATCGAAGATATCATGGACTATTTCGAGGGTATTACCGGACTGACCTTTACGCAGGACAATCCGGGCGGCACGTCAAATAATGCCACTATGGTTTTTGGTTCATATGCTGCAAATGATGGTTCTGGGGCTTATGCGTATTATCCCGGCAGCACTGCCGCAGGTCAAAACGCGGGCGATGTCTGGTTAAACAACAACTCCGTTAGCACCACTTCACTGCAATTTGGATCTTATAGCTACTTCACGATCTTGCATGAGATTGGTCACGCGTTGGGTCTGGCGCATCCAGGTGATTATAATGCGGCACCGGGCGTTTCAATTACCTATGGCGTGAATGCACAATTCACCGAAGACACCCACCAATACACGGTTATGAGCTATTTTGATGAGGGCAACACAACAACAAGTGTGGGCGGGTACCCTGATACGTTGATGCTGTTTGATTACCTCGCACTGCATCAGCAGTACGGCGCGAACATGAACTTTCATTCGGGCGACACGACCTATGGTTTCAACGCCACCGTGGGCGGTGCCTATAATTTCAACATCAACACCAACCCTTTGCTGACCCTTTGGGACGGCAACGGCAACGACACGCTGGACCTCTCGGGCTATTCGATGGCGCAAATTATCAGCCTTGTGGCTGGCGCATTCTCAAGTGTGGGTGGCTACGCCGAAAACATGTCCATCGCGATTGGGGCGGTTATTGAGAATGTGATTGGCGGGTCTGGCAATGACGAGATTATCGGCAATGACGCGGCCAACAACATTCAAGGCGGCGGCGGCAGTGACACGATCATCGGCAGCGCAGGTGCTGATACGCTGATTGGCGATGGCGGCATCGATACCGTGTCTTACGCCGATGCAACCAGTTCCGCAGGTATTCGTCTAGGCAGTGGCCCAAGCTGGGGCGCTGCGGCAGGCGACACCTATGCCACAATCGAGAACGTCATTGGGTCAGGCTATAATGACTTCATTTTTGGTGACGGCGGCGCGAACCAAATTGAGGGCGGTGGCGGCAATGACACTATGGTTGCCAGCCTTGGTGCAGACACCCTGATTGGCGATGAAGGCACCGACACAGTCACCTATGCATTCGCAAACTCTTCTGCCGGTATCCGCCTAGGTGCGGGGCCAAGTTGGGGTGCGGCGGCGGGCGATACCTATGCCACAATCGAGAACGTCATCGGGTCTAGATACAGCGATTTCATTTTCGGGGATGGCGGCGACAACCGCATTGAAGGCGGCGGTGGTAATGACACGATCATTGCCAGTGGTGGCTCAGATGTGTTGATCGGGAACAACGGCATCGACACCGTGTCTTATGCCTATGCAAACACCTTTGCAGGTATCCGCCTTGCCACTGGCGGCAGTTGGGGTGCAGCGACGGGCGATACGTTCAACACGATTGAAAACGTGATTGGCTCGCGCTTTACTGACATGGTCTTTGGCGACAATGGCGCAAACCAAATCGATGGTGGTGCAGGCAACGATACGCTGTTTGGAGGCAACGGGAACGATACCTTGATCGGTGGTGCAGACGATGACCGCCTCTATGGGCAGGGTGGGAATGACACGTTTGAATTTGGCAACAACTTTGGTCAAGACAGCATCTTTGGCTTTGAAGCAAACAATGATGCGGAACAAATCGACCTGTCAGGTGTTAGCGCGATAACCGATTTCAACGATCTGGTTGCAAATCACATGTCACAAGTTGGTTCAGATGTGGTGATCAATGATCTGTCAGGAAACCTGATCACGCTCGTGGGAGTCACCCTTGGTGATCTGCTCGATAACAACGACTTCCTCTTTTAAAACCACAGCGGCCGATAGTTCATATCGGCCGCTTACTCAGGCCCGTTCGATTTAAAAGTTCTTGAGCGCGAGAAGCCCCGCAGCGGCAATCACGATAAGACCACAGCTTTTATTAATCGCACCTGCACCCACTCGTCTAAACCAATTCGCAGCAGAGATACCGATCCATCCCCAGAGAACCAAAATGACACCATCAAAGACAAGGTAGGTCGTCGCCATAATCAACAATTGCGGCAAAATAGGCTGATCTGCCTGGATGAACTGCGGAAATAACGATGCAAAGAATACAATGGCAAATGGATTGGACAGTGACGTGAAAAACCCCTGCCAAAACAAATTCTTTCCTGATCCTGTCGCCTGCGGCTCGCTCGCTAGTTTGATTGTCTCTGTCCTAAACAAGGAAACCCCGATCCAAAGCAAATAGGCAACTCCGAGCCATTTCACCCAGATGAACAGACTTGGGTTGGCAGCAACTAAAGTCGCCAACCCGAATGCAGCTGCAGTCATCTGGATCGCGTTTGCGGAAAGATCACCAATGATTGTTAAACCGGATCGCTTAAGCCCAAAAGCAATGCTGTTTGATGCAATCAACAATTGGCTTGTATCAGGCGGAGAGGCGAAAAACGCGATCACCGCAAGCAGATACAGAAGGTAGAGTTCAGCTTCCATGGGCTTGGCTCACTTGGGGTTTTTCAGATAATCTTTGACCAGGTGAGGGCATGATGCGCGGCAAACTATTCTCAGATCCTTCGGGCAATTTGGCTATCCAATAATCACCGACCCGGGCCGTCGGCAAGGCCCGATGTCTAAGCGCACGAATTGATGTCGGAACCTTATGCCAAGGACATGTCAGGCACTCTTTCTTACCATCATAACTAGCCATATGTAGTGGGCCACCTCGGTGCTGACATCGCGTCGACACCAAGAACTTATCATTCGAGCTTTCATCATCCACGATAAAGAACCGGTCGTCATCGTAGATGATCATATCGCCCTGAGCTTCATTGAAGGAGTACCACATGCTCTTTCACCGCGCTTTCTTTGCTATAATAATATCCTCGTAGAGGAATTCGGGTGTCGGAAGTTCCCAAGCGTTCTCAAACCCAATCTCAATAAGCATGTTTGCCAATTCAGCCTTATCAAACAAATAACTGTGCCGCACTTGTTGATGGGTTTCGCCGCGATATTCCACCAAATTGTTCCAAGTTTTGCGGCGGGCATCCCAATCATAGCGCATATCCCAAGTCGCGGTTGCCTTGCTACCATCCAAAACCCCCGTTCCGACCTCCATCACGTACCGATCCTGGTTCGACCGGTTGTTATTCTTTTGCAGCCCAACATAAAAATGTCCGCCGGGATTTGTAACGTCGTAGAAGTTTTTCAGGACTTCCTTTACTCTTGCCTTAACTTTCGTCGGCCCCGACACCATCGCCCCGGCAGACCAACTGTCCATAAAACCAATGCTAGCATCCAAGCATAGAACAGTATCAAATTGATTCATGACCACCTTGGGCAGGCTTTGCCAGTCAACGCATAACACCGGTACAGAATTGGATTTGGGATCAACAATTTGCAAAAGTTGACGCAACAAATCTGGATCGGCGTCACTGCACCAAAGGTTCTTAAAACCGGCGTCAAAAAGTTGCTTTGCCGGGAAACCGACCCCAGCAGCCGTGTCAAAAATACTCTGACTCTTGTCACCATGGGTCAGCAACGCCTCCGAAAGCCAGTTTGCGTAGGTCGATTTGTAATGAGGGGTGTGAAGCAGCTGTTCACACACTGTCCAGAGTGCAGCCAATCGTTCTCTGTTGTCCTGTTCCACTACTGTTTGCATGACAAATTCCTTTCTTAGGATGGTTGATTTTGGGTAATTCATATTCCGTTAAGCCAAGATCGAGCACGACCTCCAACAACGTCGATAGATCGTCTTTGGTGGTATTTTCTGATATGAGATGGGCGCGAAGCCAAAAGCGACCGTCCATTTCCACACCGGTCAAATAGGCCGTTTCAGCACGTGCCATGCGATCCCGCAGGTGCCTGTGTAGACGGCTGTCGGGGTCGGCCCCTGTCAATCTGAAACACACCATGTTGAAATCGGGATGACACATCAATTCGAACTCAGGATGGCCGTCAATCAAGCGCGCCAGTTCTTGGGCCAAATCACACATCGTTTCGACCCGTTGCCCAAGGGCGTCACTGCCGTACGCCACAAGTGCCGAAAATATTTTTATCGCGGCAAATGGGCGCGTGCATGCGAGACTCCATTCGATGGGATCCACTGGACCAACACGGTTTATCGCCTTTTGGTCCGCGATATATGATGCGTCACACAACTCATCAGACAACGCCGCCTTTAGGGCATTCGCATTCTGTACAATGAGCAAGGAGCTTGGCGGTGCGATCCACATCAGTTTGTGAGGGTTCCACCCGAAACTATCAGCGCGTAACAAACCATCGAGTTTTGCACTCAGTTTGCTGGACAAGATCGCAGACCCGCCATGGCTTGCATCAACGTGAAACCATGCATCGCAAAGTGCTGCCTGTTCTGCACAGGTGTTCAAATCATCAAAGGCTGAATTTGCAGTCGTCCCTGCCGAAGCGACGATTGCCATCACATCCATACCTTCGGCACTGGCCTGATCCACAGCCGCTGTCAGTGCGGCCATAGACATGCGTCCTGCAGCGTCAGTGGCAACTGCGCGAATATTTTCTCGCAATAGCCCTAGAACGCGGGCACTGCGCGCCACACAGTAATGTGCATTCTCGCTATGAAGCACTACCAGTCGTCGCATATCCATGTCTTGTGCAAGACGTTGCTTTTGCTCACGTGCGCACAGCAATGCGGTCAAAACGGATTCCGATCCGCCATTGGTCTGCGTTACACGGGCCGACGCTGGAAGGCTAAATAGATCCTTCACCCAATTGCCCACGAGGTTCTCAACGGTAACAGATAATGGCCCGGCCTCGAAAACACTGACAGTGCTGTTGGTCGATCCTGCTAAAAGGTCACCAGCCCAAGAAGCGACCAATGGCGCTGGCCGTTGATGTCCGAAATGCAAGGGATGGCGATAATCGCGAATGTGATCTGTTAATGGCCCAGTCAGCAACTCAGCCAGGTATTCAGGGCCCATCCCTTTTCGTGGTAGTTTCTCGGGAAGAAACGTAGCAATGGATGCCTGATCTCCAGCAGCGACCGTACGATCATGGCCTCCGAATGCCTGATCCAGTGCGCGGTTCATAACGGATTGCATGAGATGCGTAGCCTGATCGCGCGACATTTCTGGTATTGTTTGTGGTTTCATTGCACTGGCTCCGCTTTACTTTGCATTTTTTGCCAACTTAGAAATTGGGCGTAGACCGTTGGACGATGGATGCGCAGTGCCCGAACCGTTGCTAGACATGCATCCCAGTTCTGCTTTCGCGTCGTTTTGCCGTCCAGACCGGCAGCAACTATGTATTGCGTATGCGAAAGGTGCTCAGCAGTTAGAGTGTAGGGTAATTGCCAATCTAAATAATTGGAGTTTCCGCCCACGAGTGCGGCATCAAAGCGTCCAGCCTCCTGTGCGACGCAGAGCTCGCCGCGCAACCCAGTAACCGGGGCGATCATGATGTCGACGCCCGATATCATGCGTGTTTTCGAAATCGAGCCACCAACAACTGTCAGATCATCGGTATAGTCAAAATTACCTGCCTCGCCCCCAGTGATCCGTCGGACCACCAGGAACTCGGGCCTGTTTGACCAGGCTGCCGCAGAGGGAGAGGGAAAGACGTTAAACATTGGCTTGCTCCCAAAACGGCCTCACTGTGCTGCAACTTGGTTGTCGAGCGCCGCCAACATCGTGTCGCGATCAGCGATTGGCTGGTGATAGACGCTTTCGTCTGACGTCACGACAGAACCATGCAGACGGTGACGCGGTATCGCTAAAATGTCGCCAGCCGAAAGCGACAAGGCGTCGCCGTAGATTGGCCAAAACTCCATTGACCCGCTCTCGATCACCAACAAGCGATCATCGGGATGGGTGTGCGTCGTTGACCGTTCGCCTTTGCATTCCACAAAGGTTTCCAAAGGGATTTCAGACCCATCACCAACAACCTCGTGATAATAGCGTTTTGCCAAATCCGCTGATTGCTCAAGCGAGTTGAAAAACTCCAATTGTGCAACAAGGTCTTCATCTGCAAGAGATTCAAGGAATTGGAACTCAAGAAAACCGCGCACAATTTCGCTAGCGACATCGTCCCCAAATCGATCCAGAGCCGGTTTGATCACACGATGAAGCGCCATTTCACCATGGTGTTGATCAATGTGATGATGTTCGTCGAAATACTTGGTATCGACATCTTTGCCAAACACCGTCCGCAACATTTCGGACTGCCGCTTGGTCACATTCACCAGACTTGCTTCGGTATATAACAAAGCACCGAGGTAGCGGAACGCATGCCGTTTCGCCCGCGTGATGTAGTGGAAATAGTTCGTCATGCACAACGACGTGGCTTGATAGAACTGCCAGTAGTGATGGATTTGCGAGGAAAGCCCGACGGATTTCATTGTGTTTTCATAGAGCGTGCTGTGTTTGTTATCATGAACACCTGCGCCATACTCATCAATCAATATGTTGAACACCTCAGATTGAAGTGGCCCGAACATGCCTGACGCCATCCGCGACATGGCAGATGCTTCGGATAGAAAATCCGGTGCAAATTGGATGAGGTAATGCTGTGCGCAGCGCTTTGGATCAGGTGACGTCATAATCGCGTTCAACACGGCAGAACTGCTTGCGCCCAAATCGCGTGATTGTTTCTGCTCGTGTAGAAATGCCTCAAAAAATTCCATCGCATCCTTGGCTGTCCATTTGCCTTCGATCTGGATTTCATCATCCAGAAAACCAAATGCTTTTTTCTCAAGATCGTGACGAACAGCGTCTGCTTTGGCCAAGGCGTCTTCTGAGTAAAAAGTGGCGAAATCTTCGGCAAAACCTGGATAGGATTGATCAGGCAAAAAAAGCATGTCCATCTCATAGACATTCAGCAGCAGGCGATGCGTCGACAAAGCCGAATTGCTGGCTTGATTATTTCGGTTCAGAGGTGACGCAAAATTGATGAATTGATTGTCAAATGTCCGGGTTGGGCGACGATATGGATTATTCAAAAACACCTCATCTTCTTCTGCATCATGAAAGAGCGGAACCGAGGCGAGATCTGCGATGCGATTGGCAACTGACGACATTAGGAATTCTCCTTGCTGGCAACGCACCGAAAGTTAAATTTTCAGTGCTGTCGTGAATGATCGTGATGTCCAGATAAGGCTAGTTGTGACGCATGTTTCGAGCAAATAAGCCGACCTAATCCATGCATTACATGACTAGGTATTTGGCCTTCTCCTTCCTTATTTCTAGAGAAAGATGAGTTTTTTAACATATATAAAACAATAAGTTAGATAGCTAAATCATTACAAATCGAACCACAGCTAATGCCCGCGTTAGAATTGATAATTCGACTGTGCGGTTCGTCGGGGGCAAGATCGGATCAAACATCAGAAAGCCATCTGACCATGACACACCAAGACATCACAACTATTCAAACAAGCAGCACAGAGCCTGTGTTTATCTCGGACTGTACTCTGCGTGATTTACGCAATGCACCCGGCGTATATTTCAGTGACAAAGAAGCGCAATCAACTGCACGATTGTTGGCATCTCTGAACATTGACGAACTTGAAGTCGGCATAATCAATAATGCTTCCGATAAAGAAGTCGCCTTTATTAAATCGATCTGTGATCTTGGCCTTTCGCAAATGGTGACGCCGGCCTTTATCGCAATGAAATCAGCAGATATCGAACCAGCGGTCAAAAAATCTATACAGGCCGGATGCACAGGATTTCTCGTCACCTTGGCAGTATCGCCTATGTTTCTTGAGAGAAAGTTGCGCAGATCGTTCCGAGCAGCATGCAAGCTGATGGAAAAATCTACTAAAGCTGCCTGTGCGGCTGGCCTCTCGGTAGTCTGCTCTGGCGAAGACGCAGGTCGCGCGCCGCTCGATCAATTGATCGACTTTGCTAAGGTCGCAGAGGATTCTGGTGCAAGTCGTTTCCGATTTGCAGAAACCGTCGCCTGCTTATCTCCAACACAGATGGCGGACACGATTGATGCTTTGAAAGATGAGATTTCAATCCCCATTGAAGTCCACTGCCATTCGGCCTTTGGATTGGGGGTGCCCAACAGCATTGCCGCCCTTGATGCGGGTGCAAAAGGTCTGTCCTTAACCGTGGAAGGTTTGGGAGAGCGTGGCGGTAACACCTCGCTTTCAACCATGCTGATGTATCTCTGGCGCTTTCGGGGCCATGATCATTTGGACTTATCTGAGCTTAAGAATTTATCACATTTCGTTGCAGACACCCTGCGTTTGCCGATCCATAGATTCACGCCAATCGTGGGCGACAGTGCCTTTGAATTTGAATATGGAAATCAATTTCTTCACTCTGATCTTTATGAGGCTTTTGACCCTGCCCTTGTCGGAAACCAAAGACGGCTCGCATTTGGCCTAAAGGGTGACACAACAGGTCTAAAGGTCGCATTTGGAAATGATGAAATCAAATCCAAAGCCTTTGCTGCACGGGCGCAAGCGTTCGTTCGCGAACAACGCTCGCCACTTTATCACACACTCTAATTGAAAGGACTTTTCTCATGTCAACTTCCGTAAAAGAACGCATTTGCACAATCGAATGCCCTGAATGTGAATTCGATTTTTCACTTGAAGCACCCTCGAAAGGTGAAGTCATTGCATGCCCAGATTGCCAGTTAAATTTGTTGGTTACAGGTGTCACGGGTGAAACCGTCGATGTCGAGCTGACAGAAACTGACGCCGAAGATTGGGGACAGTAAGGTGCGCGCCCTCCAAGTTATCTGTTCGGTTGCGAGACCTGAGGAAAAGATGCTCTTTGAGCGCGCAAGTTCCCATGGCTTTTCGCCAGAAATCGTTCTTGCAAGCAAAACAGCATTTACTGTTCCGACAACATCTTCTTCTCCCAAGATGTCGCAAAGGTCAGTTTCCTTGATGCGAACAGCATCGTTTTTCGCAGCTGGACAGATAGCCTCTGTCCTAGAAGCCAGCAATCAATCAGTGTCAAACAGCGCAGATACAATCTCTTTGTTTGGTCAAAAAGTTCAAACTGATGCCTGGCTACGCCTCAATGGTTTTCCAACTATTCCAAGCGTTGTTGCTTATAGCGAACAGAGTGCGCTTGCCGCCGCAGAAACATTAGGGTTCCCGCTGGTGGTCAAACCCAGCATCGGCGGATTTGGAAAAATGGTGCAAGTCGTCCGCGACGAAGATGAATTGCGCAATGTTGTTGAGTATATTCTTGGCTTTGCGCCTGCATCTCACAAATGCCTTTACCTTCAGAAACATGTCGACATCGAATTTGATGTAAGGGCGGTATTAGTAGGTCAAAGAAACATTGCGGCCTTTAACCGCGTGCTTTCGGATGAGCAAAACGTATTGGGGCCGCGAAATGTGGCGCAAGGTGCCATCGGGGAACGCTTTGAACTGGAACCCAAAGATGTCGCAATGCTTGAATCGCTTGCCACAAAGGCAAGCAGCGACTTTCTAGGCGTGGATCTCTTGATTTCTAAAACGGGCGAAAAATTCATCTGCGACGTAAACCCTGTTTGCCGTTTTCAAGAAGCGGTTCGCGTAACCGGTGTCGATATCCCCAACGAACTACTTGATTACGTTGCGCAATGCGCTTGAAAAAAGGAGTAAGGCTATGAAATGTGGAGTTCTTGGTGCCAGTGGTTTCATTGGCCTTCAACTTGTCGAAATTTTGGGAAATCACCCAAACATCACCGGTATCGTACCTTTTAGTCGAAAGCTGGCAGGCAGGCCCCTTGCTGCGATTAATCCAATTTACAAAGGCCACAGCAACGTACAGTTCTGCAAGCCTGATAAAGAAAACCTAGCAAATCTGGACGCCCTCTTTATTGCCTTGCCACATGGAGAAGCTGCACCTTATGTGAAAATAGCTATGCAACACGATATCCCTGTGGTTGATTTATCAGCTGATTTTCGCATGGCCTCCAAAGAAGTTTACGAAGATGTCTTTGGAGAACCTCATCCAGAACCTGATATGCTGTCCCATTTTGAGCAAGTTTGCCCAGATATCAATGGACCAAAGGCGAAAGATAAAAATCTAGTTTCTGTGCCGGGATGTACGGCCACAGCAGCGATTTTGGCATTGTATCCACTTTTGGCTGACGATTTGATCTCTTCACGGCGGATAATCGTTGACGCGAAGGTCAGTTCCAGTGGCGCGGGCATCTCGGCAGGCATGGCGCAATCACATGTCTTTAGAAACAACGGCGTACGGGTTTATCGTATGCTGCGCGAACATAGACACGTCGCAGAGGTTGAATCCTTTCTTGGCGCACAAACTGGCAAATCAATTGAAATGCAGCTTAGCGTGTCTTCTGTCGACATGGTGCGTGGGATTTCAGCGATTGCCTATTTCGAGGTCGCTGACGGCGCTGATACCAAAGAAATCGGCCGCAGCTATCGTAAACACTACGGTGAAAAGACGTTTGTACGAGTGATCCGCCAGAACAGCGGAATGGAACGATATCCGAACCCACAATTCCTTCGCGGTACAAATTATTGCGATATCGGGTTCGAGTGCGATCCAAAGCGTAAGTCTGCGACATCAATCACCGCCCTTGATAACTTGGTCAGAGGTGGTGCCGGGCAAGCCGTTCAGGCGTTCAATTACCAACACAGTTTGGCACCGGACCTCGGCTTATCGAAACAAATCACATTTCCCTAGGAAGCAAGATGAAAATCCAGAAAATAGGAGGCAGCTGTATTGTCGGCAACGAAGCGTTGGTAGCGCAACGCTTGCAAGCCGAACTGCAAGCTGACAACAAATCCATTGTCGTGGTGCATGGGTTTGGCCCAACACTGCGCCAGTTTTTGACCCAAGCCGGGATCGAGCGTGAAACCTTTACCACGCCCTCAGGCATGCAATCCCATTTCACAGACGAAACCGTATTGGCATTCTCTCATGCAGCTGCGGCATTGGTTCAGCGGCGCCTAAAGCAAGCGATCGAAGCCTTGGGTATTTCGGTTGCAGCATCGTTAGCCCACAAACCGTTAGTCTACGGGAAACGCAAACAAATACGCTCTTTTGAAGGTGGCGTGGTCCGCAGCTTTCCAAACGACTTTTCCGGGCTTCCAATTTCTTTTGAACTCAATGAAATCCAAAATGAGTTGAACCAAAACCAGATATTTCTGATCGCGCCACTTCTTCATCGCACGAATTGCACCATGTTGTCGGGTGACAGTGATGCATTAGCGACAAGCCTAGCCGTTGCATGCAACACGTCAGAGTTGGTGTTTTTAACAGATGTTAACGGCTTCATCGACAACGGTAAAACTGTTCCTGAAATCCTCACATCAGACATTGCACGCCACATAGAAATTGCCACCGGCGGCATGCGCAAAAAACTGATCTATGCGCGAAAATGCGTCGATTCAGGCGTCGCGCGGGTTGTCATTCGCAACCTGCTTTCTGCAACCTCCTCGCACAAAGAGACTTTGATTCATGATGGCCAAAATTCTCCTAATAAACAATCTCTACACTGAATCTGAAAATCTGCGCATTGCGTGTAGAAACGCCCAGTTACCGTTTGACGAGGTGCGTCACACGGACATTGCAGATAGTGTCCTAACGCACGACGACTATATTGGCGTCGTTCTATCCGGGACAGGGGATAGCCCCGATGAGAAACTGCATGTGTATGATGATGAATTAGCACTACTCGCGCGCCTGAAATGCCCTGTATTAGGCATTTGTGGTGGGGCTCAAATCCTTACGCTCGGAAATGGTGGAGATGTAAGCGCAACACATGCGCCCATCGCCGGGCGAAAGCAGGTAAACATTACCAGCGATGACCCGCTGTTCACAGGATTGCCTAAACCCTTCACTGTGTTCTCAAAACACCGTCGCTACATTTCAACGCCACCAAATGGCTATGACACATTGGCCCGTGAGGTGAAGGATGACTTCCCATATGTGCTGCGCAAGACAAATACATCGGTTTATGCTGTGCAATTTCATCCAGAACGACGCCAAGATGGCACGGCCTTGATGCTTAATTTTTTCCAAATTTGTAGGGACTGGGGGCAGTCTCAGGGCAAAGAAGTCCCCTCCTTTCTAGAGGCGGCAGAATGATAAATTTTGAATACTTTCTGGTTTTTGTAATTACAGGGGCCGCTTTAGCGGCTGCACCAGGACCAAGCTTGTTGTTCATTGTCTCTCAAAGCATTCGCTTTGGTTTTTGGCCCGTTGCCCCTGCTGCGCTAGGCTTGGTTTTTGCGAGTCTGACCTATGCTATCCTCGCACTACTTGGTGCGGCAACTATTCTGGAGACCTTCCCCACAGCCTTAATTGTCGGAAAACTGGTCGGTGCCGCCTACCTCATTTCGCTCGCGATCCGTCAGATACGTTCCTCTGGAACATTCCAAGTTGATACTGAAAATCAGGCTCAAAGCGCGCGGTTGCAGTTTACGCGCGGCCTATTCGTAGGGCTTTCGAACCCCAAGACGATGTTATTTTATCTCTTGTTCATTCCACAATTTCTTGACCCCGTTTTACCGTTTACACCTCAATTAGCGGTCTACAACACCGTGCAATTGTGTACTCTGGCGGCAGTAACCTTTGGATATGCGGCAAGCGCGGATGCGCTGCGTGGCTGGATATTCAAACCTTCATCAATAGGGTTAATGAATCAAATTGCCGGTGGCATTTTGATTTTTGCAGCCACATTGATGGTCGTGAGCCTCATACTGTAGTCGCCCCTCAAATTCTCAAATCTACCCCAAAGATACTGAGCAAAACAGTGTTTGCACTATGGTTGTATCATCCATATACATTCACGTAAGGCGCGATCCAATATCTTTGTCTCTCAAGATAGGTTTGATAAGCTGAATGAAAGAGTTATTTCCGTATTTCAAGTGCTTTGAATCAGCAAGTCGGCACATGAATTTCACAAAAGCTGCTGAGGAACTGAACATCTCCCAAAGCGCGGTTTCTCAACAAATGAGAACCTTAACGCGACGGCTCCATTTTCCTCTCTTCCGCAAACAAAGCAATAAATTGCTGCTCACCTATGAAGGTGATCGCCTCTCAAAAGTTGTGAGCAAAGCAATTTATGAGATTGAAAACGAAATCAGCCTGTTAAGCGTACACGATAGTATTGGGGATCTGAGGATCGGTGTGGATCCTAGTTTTGCAATTGGATGGCTTTTGCCCAAACTTGATCGTTTTGAAGCGCGGTTGATGGACAGTCAGGTCATGTTAAATGGCAATAATCATAGGCTGCGTGTGAGTAATGACAAAGAAGACGATGGCGTCGATATATCAATTCAAATTCTGACAACCGCCCCTGAAATAGTATCATTCTACGAAATTCCCAATGACGATTTCATCGCAATCTGTAGTCCGGAATTGCTATATCGCGGCGCATCGGAAATGAGCATCAAAGAGTTCAGGAATGAATCTCTACTTACTCTTTCACCTCATGGTGTAAATGCGGCATATAGTATGGATTGTATGGTATGGTCAGAAAGTGCCGAAGTTGGTGGGATTCCGGCCAGAGATCATGAGCAATATTCTTCTTTGGAAATGCTGATGCAAGCTGTCGTTCATTGCCGTGGAATTGCGATTATCCGCCAATCGCTGGCTGATGATCATCTAAGGGCAAATAGAGTAGTGCGTGCGCTCCCTCACGCGGTTCGATGTACGGACAGTTACTATGTAACTTGGATGGAAAACTCTCAGAATATCAAGCATATACGTGAATTCATTGAATGGTTTAGTGTTGAGTTTGAGCCATCCTCTATGGATAGTTAAAACCCAACCCTTATTTTGTCATTAGCCTTGGTAATTTGCCTGAGGTATAGACCTAAGGTACTTTTTTCCTATATCTTTAAGGAGAAAAGCATTGTCAGAAATTAGCAAATTAGAAGTTTGGCAGACGGCAACTCACCTTGAGCTCGACAAAGGCGCTCCTATCGTAATTTTGGCTGTTGCACCAAGTGACGTTCACGTTGTTGCCAATCAAATCATCGCGGCTCAATTACGGGTTAAAGGGTACAAAGTAATTAACCTTGGCGCTGCAACACCACTGCAAGAGGTGATTGAAACCTGGCAATCCCACTCTGATGTTTTGGCAATCGCCATTGGCAGTGTGAATGGGCATGCGCTTCAGGATTTGTGCGATTTGCCCAAACTTAAACAACTTTACCAAGTGACCTGCCCTATCATCGTAGGCGGGAATCTATCAATTGGTGCTGAAAAGGATGGCTCAGAAGGTCAAAAGCTAAAAGACATTGGCGTCGACTATATTCTAACCGATGTGACACAGTTTTTTGACATTCTCGACCAGCTAAAGAATTCCAAAAACCGATCTGAACGCCCTTCGCATGGTGGCACACACGAGTTCGACCACGCACAATCATTGGCGGTGTAAGCGATGGGTTTAGACATTCAATCGGACGCCTTGTTTGATCAGTATCGGACCTACTGCCAGCAAACAGGCACAGAGCCACCCATCGAAACAGAGGCTATTCATTATCTCAAAGGTTTGAAAACCCTGTCAGTTCACGACCTTCTGACAGCAGCCCGAAGCAAGGGTGACGTTTTGGTACAGCCGCGATGTGGCGTAGGCGAAATCGCGGCCATGACGCAGTTGTTGGAAACACTATCCTCCAAAGGTCATGCAGATATTCTGACCCTGACAATCGACGCGTACACAAGGCTGTTACAACTGGAAAAGGTCTCAGATTTGGCGACAAATGAACCAGACAGCCTAAATGGTTTTCCGCTTTTGTCGCATGGCTGGCAAAAGACCCGCCAAATGTGCGCAAGCTTCAACGCGCCTTGTCAGGTCCGACATGGCTCTCCTGACCCTAGGCTGTTGTTTGCTGCAACAGTCGCATCCGGCATCACATCCTTTGAGGGCGGAGGGTTATCATATAACATCCCCTATTCCAAAGACACCTCGATCAAAGACAGCCTACGATACTGGCAGGAAGTCGATACTTATTCTGGAAACCTTGCCAAACAAAACATCATCGTTGATCGAGAGCTTTTTGGCACTTTAACAGCAGTCCTCATCCCGCCCTGTATCGCCTTAGCAATCACCATGATTGAGGCTATTTTAGCAGCCCGCGAGGGCGTGAAATGCATTTCCATCGCCTACCCGCAAAGTGGGAACCTTAGTCAAGATGTTGCGGCGCTTAACTGTGTCACCACCCTAGCACGCGCATTTTTGCCGCCCGACGTCGATTGTTTTCCGGTTCTACATCAATTTATGGGGGTCTTTCCACAAGCGCGTCACAATGCAGAAGCATTGATCGTTCTGGGATCCATTACAGCCAGACTTGGTAACGCGACAAAGGTCATTAACAAAACCTATCAAGAGGCAGCGGGAATTCCCAGTTCACAGGCTAATGTGGATGGCATTTTACTCAGTAAGACCGCGAACAGTTGGCTCTATGATCTACTTCCGGTGCCAATCGACCAGATTGAAGAGGAACAAGCGCAAATCTATTCTGAGGTCCTCGAACTGCTTGCGCCAATTCTTGATCGGGATTTAAGCCATGATGCTATTTCTGATGCCTTTGCAACTGGTGAATTGGACGTTCCGTTCTCTGCAAACTCAAGCCTGCATAGCGCTGTCATTCCTGCACGATCCTCTTCGGGCGGCATTTATATCTCTGACTTTGGTAACTTGCCATTTTCTGAAAAAACCAAAGCCTTTCACCGCGCCCGCCTAAACACTGAGCGCAGTGACGCCACCGACATGGCTGCGATCTCTCGGGATATTCTTTATCTGGCAACCGAAACGACGGCCACTGCCGCGCCACAACTTTCCTAATATGCACATCTCTCAAGAATAGGAGAATTCAATGTTACAGACATATCAAACTGGTAGAACGACACATGCACATGTCTCGCCGTTCAATCAAGATAATCGCCCACAGAATACTGATCTTCAAACTCTCGATTTACAGGCTAACGAATGCAGTGAAATGCGTAAATTAGTGCCAGTGAACCTTGACCCCTATCAAGATTTTCAAGGCTTCACAGCAAAAGCAATGCGCAGCATCGCAATGATGGACTCCGACAATTTGGCAGCCGTTAGAAAATTCGCCTCAGACCCCGCCGCCCCTGGGGCAATGCTGGTCTCTGGGTTGCCAACTGACGCTGCATTGCCACCCACACCCTTGGACGGTGAGCCTGCGAAAGATCGAGAAAGCTATGTCGGTGAAACAATGATCCTGGGGCTTGCTTCTATTCTCGGAGAACCTGTTGGCTATGAAACTGAAAAAGACGGTCAGCTCATTCACAACCTGATCCCAATTAAGGGGGCAGAAACAACCCAATCAAATCGTGGGTCTTCAGCATTTTTGAGCTTCCACAACGACTCGGTTTATGATGCTCAGGACCACTATCACGTCTATAATCCGGACTTTCTGATCCTATATGGACATCGGGCAGACCCGGCGAAAGCAGCCCAAACCTTTTACATTTCGGCCCGGAAATTGCAAAAAATCCTGCCTTCAAAGATCATCCAGATCTTGCGAGAACCTCGTTTTCGGATGGCAGCACCAGCCAACTACACCGACCTATTGAATGGTGGCAAAAAAGTTTGGTCCAAACCGATGCCAGTGTTGTTTGGTAATGCCGAATATCCTGAAATCGCGGTTGCCGCCAATGGTGTCGATGCGCTTGATAGCGAAGCACAAACCGCTTTCGATGCGTTGACCGCGGCCTGTCAACACACCGATAACCACGCCAGCGTTGTTGTGGATTCTGGGCAAGCCTTACTCATCAACAACCGTAAAGGGCTTCACGCACGCAGTTCTTTCAAAGCAACTTATGGCCCAGAAGAGCGTTGGCTATTACGCGCCAACATCCGCCGTAATACGTGGCAAATGAGAGATCGGATGACCGACCGGACAATGGTGTTTTCATGATAACACGCGATGCCCAAAATGATCTTGTCCCGCGTTAATTGCTATCTCATTCATGCAAGTTTCACGATGAATGAGCGCTGGAATGACAAGGCGAAACATGGCTGGCTTTCGGAACTAAACAAGTGGGTCCAACAGCATCAACATAACGATGTGATCGACGCGACCACACATGGAAACTAACAAAAAGAACGCCCGCCTTCGTTAAAATATCCAATTTCTATGCAAGGGGAAGGAAGTCTCAACTTAATGTTTGTTCAGCGCGTGTCACTGGTTGCGCATTCAGCAATCGCATTCAAACTGACAAATTGCAGTTAAATGAGACGACCCATCGACTGCAATACCCTCAGGGCTACGAGGCTTTTAGAACAACAGCCTCGTAGCATCGCCTTGCAAATACAGGTCAAAGATACGCTAGTCTGTCGAATAGGCTCCGATCTTTGACGTACTCAGTTTGTTGTTCACCAGCGCCTCAGCAAAAGTAACGCCTGCGGCCACACCATCGATGACGGGCAGACCGAATTCTTCACTGAGTTGCGTCATAAGATCAGCCATTCCAGCACATCCCAACACGATAGCTTCGGCTTGATCTTGAGCGATTGCATGGCCGATTTCAGCGCGGATCTTGTCCAATGTCGCAGGGTCGCCCTCTTCTAGCTTCAAAACGGGGATGTCTGTTGCCCGTACCCGCGCGCATTTTTGGGCAAGACCATAGCGCATCAGGTTTATTTCCAAGCCCGGCACCGAACGAGACAAGGTTGTGATAACGCTAAACTTTGTCGAAATCATACTGGCGGCGTGATACGCGGCCTCACCAATGCCCAAAACAGGGACAGACACCAAGGAACGCACGGCATCCACGCCAGTGTCGTCGAAACATGCGACAACGATGGCATCCACATCAGGGTGGCGTTCGACCTCTTCCAGCAGGCCTGGAACGCAGGTGGCAACGTCGAGAAACCCCTGAATGCTAGCCGGGCCATTTTGAGAGTTGGCCGCCACGATCTCAGTATCGGGGCGCGCAACAGCACGCGCCGCCGCCCCAATTTTCGTGGTCATAGAGACGGTAGTGTTTGGGTTAATAACAAGGATTTTCATATCACACCTCACCTCCAAGATAGGCCGCTTTGATCCGGTCATCATGCAGCAGCTCTTTTGAAACGCCTTCGATCACCACATTGCCCGTCGCCATTGCGTAAGCCCGGTGTGAAATGCTGAGCGCCATGCGCGAGTTTTGCTCGACCAACAGCACCGAAACGCCCTCATCCCGGTTAATTGCTACGATAGAGCGTGCGATGTCTTGCACAAGTTTCGGCGCAATGCCGAGGCTGGGTTCATCAAGCAACAGCAGCTTGGGCTTGGCCATAAGCGCGCGGCCAATCACCATCATTTGCTGTTCACCACCAGATAGCGTGCCCGCTGCCTGCGAATAGCGTTCCTTTAGACGCGGGAAGCGCGCGAGGATACTATCGAGCGTGTCTTGTATTTCGGCTTTGTCCGAACGGGTGAACGCACCCATCATCAGGTTGTCTTTGACTGACATGAACGGAAACACGCGACGCCCTTCCGGCACCATCGCAATGCCGCGGCGCACGATGCTGGACGGGTCAGTGCCGTCGACGCGTTCGCCCTCGAATGTCACGGACCCCTTGGCCGGTTTGGCAAGGCCTGTGATCGCGCGCAGAATGGACGATTTACCAGCCCCGTTCGCACCAATCAGCGCAACTGTTTCGCCTTGCTTCACGTGCAGCGATACGCCTTTGAGCGCGTAAACATGATCGTAGTACAGTTCAACATCTTTGAAATCTAACATGCTTGTCATGGCCTACATCCCGATCTCGTCGTCGACGCTGCCTAGATAGGCCTCGATTACTTTTTCATTGTTCTGAATTTCAGAGGGCGTGCCCTCAGCGATCTTTTCACCAAAGTTCAGCACCACAATACGGTCCGAGATATTCATCACCGCCGGCATATCGTGTTCGACCAGCATGACCGTTACGCCGCGTTCGTCGCGCACTGAGCGCACGAGCTTTACCATATTCATGGTCTCATCGTGATTCATGCCTGCGAAGGGCTCGTCGAGAAGTAAGACCTTTGGATCGGTCGCCAAGCCAATCGCAATGCCCAACGCGCGCAAGCTACCTTGTGGCAGATTGCTCGCTTGTTCACTGCTGATCTCGGACATGCCCAGGAATTCCAATAATTCATCGGCATATTTACCAAAGGCTCTCACGTCTTCCTGCGCAGCCTTTGACCCCCAGAAGTATCCCGCGAGCGACGCCTTAGCGCGCAGGTGTTGCGCCACCACAACGCTTTCATGCACGGTCATGCTTTTGAAGATTGTGGTTTCCTGAAACGTACGCACCACACCCTTACGGGCCACGATGTGTGGCTTGAGGTTCGAAATACGCTCACCTTGATAGATCACCTCACCCGCCGTGGTCGGGGTGAACGACGCGATCATCTTGAACAGCGTTGATTTCCCCGCCCCGTTCGGCCCAATCACTGACAGAATTTCATTTTCTGCCACATCGAAACTGATGTCGTTGTTCGCCGTCAACCCACCGTATTTCTTGGTGACGTTTTTAACTTGAAGAAGCGGAGTCATTTATCACCTCCTTTGCCGAAACGGATGCTCAGCAGGCCATTGGGAAGGAAGCGGATGATCAGGATCAGGACCGTTGAGTAGATCAGCATCTGGTACTTGCCGAATTCAAACAACAGATCCCATCCGAAATAGAGCACAAGCGTCCCCAGCATCGGTCCAAACACAAACCCAAGCCCACCAAGGAAGCAATTCAGCATGAAGTTAACCGAGTCAGCGACCTGAAAACTGGATGGATAGACAGATTGCGCAATCGAGCCGAACATCGCCCCGCCTATGCCACCAAAGAAGCTGGAGATCGCAAAGATCACAATGCGAATATAAGAAATGTTTACGCCGATAGAGCTGGCCAGTTCCTCATTCTGCTGCATAGAGCGGCACAGATGCCCCAGGCGCGAGTTCACCAAACGGTACAGCGTCGCATAGGTGATAATCATCAGGATGCAGGCGGTATAGTAGAACGCTAATTTCGTGTTCTCCATCCCAGCAAAATCAGGCAGCAGCGGAATACCAAAGATCGAAACGCCACTGGGCAATGGGATGTTCGAGATACCCTTTGCGCCATTGGTAATGGGCAGCGCAAGTGCAGTCAGCGTGACAACCTGTGTCAGAACCAGCGTAATCATCGCAAAGTAGACGCCCCGCAGGCGCAAGATAGGTAGGCCGATCAGCACCGCAACGAGGGCGGCAAACAGCCCCGCCGCAGGAAGTGAAATCCAGAACGACCACCCTACTTTGACCACCAAAATGGCTGAGACATAAGCCCCAATCAACGCAAATGCGCCTTGGCCGATGTTGATACGGCCAATGTAGAAGGTCAGCCAGACACCCGCACTCGCGATGGCCAATAACGCTACCGAGGTCAGGGTAAAGTAGAAATCCCAGCGTCCGGTCAGGCCGATCAACAAAGGCACTCCGATGAAAATCGCAAAGAGAAAAATTGCGACGCCGCTCAATTGTTTTGAGGTAAAACCAAACATCCGCTTAACCCCACGGCTTGCCCATCAGACCCTGCGGTCTAATGGCTAGGAAAATCATCAGGGAGACGAAGATCAACAAGTACGTGATGTCGCCGTATTGATAGAGCAGCGCGAGGCCAATCGCCTCCATAAACCCGAGGATAATACCACCCCAAATCGCGCCAGAAATCACGCCAGCGCCACCGATCATCACCATCATAAACGCTTTGATCGAGGTCGGTCCGCCCATACCAAGGTTGACGCCGGTAATGGTGACAAGCAACCCACCAACGAGACCCGCGAGCATCGCGCCAAGGGCGAAACCGATCATTGAATAGCGATCCACATTCACGCCCATCAATTGCGCGGCGGTTCGATCTTGGGCCAAGGCGCGCAAGGCGCGGCCTGTTTTAGTGTATTGCATCAGGCCAATAAAAGCGACGATCGACAGGATCGCCAGAACGCAAATAAGGATTCTATCGTAGGGCATAATCAGCCGGAAATCGTAGTTGAATACGCCATCAACGATTTTGGGAACGCCCCGCTGCTTTTCACCGAAAAACAGGAGGATCACCGCATCAAGGAAAAACGCGATACCAGCTGCGAGCAACATGGTGCTTTCCTCGCGGGCGGACCCTTTGATTACCGGCGCAAAGAGGAACCTCTCGATCAAAGCTCCAAGGATCGCAAGGGTGACGCAAGACATCACCAAAGCTAAAATGAATGGCACCCCCCATTGGCCGTAGAAAGTATAGGTGACAAAGCCACCGATCACATACATTTGCCCATGGGCAAAATTGAGGACGTTCATAAGGGCGAATATCAGGGTCAGACCTAGCGCGATCATCGCGTATTGAGACCCCAGATAGACACCATTGGCCAATATCTGTTCCATGGTGCTTTCTTTCTTGGAAAAAAGACCCGGACCACGAGGGTCCGGGTAAGATCTGCTCAGGAAGAGGCCTGAAGCAGAGGGACGTTTAGTCGACTTCAGCGACGAACAGCGTTTCGAACTTGCCGTCCTGATAGACATTTACCACCAGCGGAACAGCAACTTGACGTTTCTGACCGAAGGATGACATGCCCACATAACGCAGGGTCGCATCGCCGTTCATATAAGGGTTTGGTGCTTCGAATGTGTCCATAGTTGCCTGGAAAGCGTCAACGTCAGTCAAAGCCGTGGGGTCGGCCTTGAGCGTTTCAAGAATGTACTCCAAGGCATAGACTTTGGTGTTGGATTCATCGTTGTACTCGCCAAACATCTTTGTGTAGCGATCCACGAATTCATTCATCATTGGCGATGCCAGTTCTGGCGTGGACGCCCCACCAACCGAGATAAAGCCATTGGCCAAATCACCGGCACCTTCGGTCAAAACACCGGAATCCTGTGCTGTCTCTGTCGAAATCACACCCTGAAAGCCAAGCTCGCGTGCAGAGCGGATCAATTGCGGTGCGTTCGCAGGGGAAACACCCGAGAGGACCAACAGGTCAGGACGCGAGCGCATGACAGGCGTCAGAACTGGCGTAAAGTCGGTGGTGTCTACCTGATAGGTGACATTGTCAGAAACAACTTCCAGACCTAGGGCTGTGGCGGCTGCAACACCCCCGTCACGCTGGCTTAGTGGGTCAGATTCATTGGCCGCAATGAAAGCGACGGTTTTGACACCTTTTTCTTCCATCAGATATTTGTAGATCGCAGGACCGGACTGGTAGTTAGCAACCATGCCAAGAACCGCGTTGGATGCGGGTGCTTCATAGAGTGACTTAGGAAAGGCATAAGGGAAATACATGATGCCGTTAGATTCAGCGACGGGGCGCACAGCCGCAGCACCGTCATCGACGTTCGGGCCGACGACATAGTGAATGCCCTCTTGTGCCATTTTTTCCATACCAGCGATTGCGCGCTTGGGGTCTTTTTGGTCATCAAAGGAGACGATTTCGATATCATAGGTCGTGTCGCCAATTTCATAGCCGCCGGTCTCATTGATCCAGGCTGCGCGGGTTTCCATCGAACGCTGGTTCGAGATACCCCAAGACGCCGCAGGGCCACTGGTGACGCCCACAAAGCCAATTTTCAAAACCGGATTTTCTGCCAAGGCTGACGTGGCCTGAAGCGCAATCAATGACACTGCTGTGAGTGCCGCTTTCATAAGTGTTCTACGTTGCATTCTAAACTCCCGTTGAATTCAGTTACGGTGCTTTGAGCACCTTTTTTTTCCGGCAGTTCGATGGAAGCACCAATCTTGCCGCTACGTAAGATCACGATTGTTAACAATTTTTGTCAACACTTTTTAAAAAATCGTCGACAATAATTCAGCCTTGGCCATACTCTGAACTCCGGTTATGCCGTATTCATCAACAAACCCACCGCTTTTCAAGGATCTCAAAGTGACCCCCAAATCCCAGCCAAGCAGCCGTGATCAAACGGAAACTACTGCTGAAGCGGATGAAAGCGTAATTGTTGAGAGAATTTACAACGCGGTCATGGAGCAACGCCTTGCGCCCCGCACCAAGCTCAGCGAATCGGGCCTGTGCGAGACATTTGGTGTTGGCCGTATGCGTGTTCGCCGGGCTCTATTGCTGCTTTCAAGTCAGGGAATCGTCGACCTTCGCTCAAATCGCGGCGCTTATGTCGCCTGCCCCGACAAGGCCGAAGCCAATGATGTTTTTGCTGCGCGCATGCTGATTGAGCCGCCAGTGGTCAAGCAATTGGCGCAAAATCCAAGCGCTATCAATTTGGCATTGCTCACAGAGCATATTGCGCTGGAAAATTCCGCACGCGCCCAGAACGAGCGCACGAAAATCATTCGGCTGTCCGGGGAGTTCCACACCAAACTAGCCCAATCGACAGGCAACAAATTCGTCACCCGGATGATGCGGGAACTCGTCACCCGCACGTCACTCATTGTTGGACTGTTTGGATCTTCCAGTAACACAAGCTGTCCGGATGACGAACATTCAAATATACTCGATGCAATCCATTCTCAGAAGCCAGATCAAGCTGAAAAGCTGCTGATATCGCATCTGCGACATATCCAAAGTGGCCTTGATATGGACGCACGCCAAGAACCCCAAAGTGATCTGACCTCGATACTTGGCTAACCTGTTCGGCTTTCTTTGTTTTGGGATGCAGCCCATCGAAATAGCCAAGTGCGCTGTATTTTAATTTCTATCGATAAATTCGGGACAACCCCGCCCAACCGAAGGGTAGATTGAATTGCCCCTAGGCTCAGGACACATACTACTTTGGCGCATCGCACCAACGTAATCCGTTGCGATTGATGAAGATAATTCCACTCAAAACACGCCGATCATCGACGCGAGGAACACCGTGGATCTTCGGGAAATAAGGCCGAAGCAATGCCATTTGATCTCCGTTCAGCCAGTAAAGATTGCGCATATAACTTCCGCAGTTTGAGAGCTTGAGTCACGCCGAACCAGCAACCTCAATCAGATTAATAGGTCCTGAGCCTGGACCTGTTTCCAGAGCATGAGACCGAAACGGTCCTTGCCAGTTCTCGTGGCGAAGCATGGACTTACAACGGCTTTTCAACGGTTTGGCATCGCTTCAAGACCAAATTGGAGGAAGATGGACTGATCGCACCATGCCTAACGCTCAAAGGGCTGCGACACACGGTAGCCACCACACTTCGCGAAGCTGGCCTTGATGAACGCCGTATCGCCGACCTTCTGGGACAGAAGACACCGTCCATGGCGCGGCACTATTCCCGCTCGGCAAACCTTGCCGAAAAGAACCGCGAAACCATGGAGATACTGGAAAAAGAAAACGAAAGGCGCGCGAAGATTGTCAAACCTTCGCCGAAAAGCGTCAAACCCGGCCAAAGTGAGGGTCAAAAATGAGCGGTAAACTCAATAATATCAGAGAGTTAAGTGGTGCCCGGGGGCGGAATCGAACCACCGACACGAGGATTTTCAATCCACTGCTCTACCCCTGAGCTACCCGGGCACGGGATGCCTTTTCAGGCTTGGGTGAGGCGGGTTCTAGGGTGTTCGTGCTGGGGTGTCCAGTCTCTTTTTCTTATTCAACACGCCGATTTATCTCAATATCCCTAATGGGGCTTTTCAGGGGCGTTTTGTGCGGCCTCAGCAGCGTCTAGGGCGGCTTCGATATCGTCGGGATCATGCGATGGAACTGCGTAAGATCCGTTTAACCATTTGGCCAGATCGACGTCAGCGCAGCGTCCTGAACAAAACGGGCGATGCTTTGTCACAGTTTCGCCCCCACACACGGGGCACTTCATTGCAACACGTCCGCAAGTGCTACGCGCGCGCGTTTGCGTTGCAATTCGTAGTGCCCAAGAGGCGTCCACCCAACCAAAGTGGTTTCCACATCATCGCTGCGAAAGGCTTGGCGCAGAGCTGTTTCAAAGGCACGGCGATCTTTCTTGGGCATAGGTGCAAGATCAAGGGTAATCTGCCCTCCCAACCCACGCACGCGCAAAGCACGTGGCAAAGCGCGCGCGCAGGCCATGTTTGCTTTGACCCCTGCAGCCAATGAGGCGTCGTTGCCTGTGTTCACATCCACCGCAACCAATGCACGTGTCGGCTCCACGAACATCGATGCAGCGCCACCAAGGCCAACTTGCGCGCCTTTGGTGACCTCCAGCGCATCCAATACACCGTGATTCTCGAATCCATCGTCTTCGGTGACAACTTCCGCAGGGGCTGTCCAATCGCGCCACGCCAGTAAATGTGGTCCGTCCCCTTCGACCAGCACATCCATCTCAGTGGAGGTATCTTCCATCACGGTATCTGCCAACGTCAACATTGCCACGATGTCTTCGGCAATCGCCTCAGCGTCGGCGCCTGCGCAAGAGGACCGTAGGATCAAACCATGCGGGGCCTCAGCGGCGGCGTCATGCGCGATTTCAAGCAAACGGTCGCGTTCTTCTTCGGCCTTAATACTGCGCGAAATATTCGTGCCCGGCGCGCCCGGCGTCACAATAACATAACGGCTCTTGAACAGAACCTTCGCAGCAACGGGTATCGCCTTGCCCGGCTCTGCAAATCCAGACACTTGCACCAGTATTGCTTGGCCCGGTGCCAACCCTTTAATCTGGCGCAAAAACGCTGAACCATCGGGGGTCTTAAGGAACATACCACCCTGCCCTTTTACGGGTCGATCCGCGATAGCGCGATAAATCGTGCCAGGATTGGGTGCATCGCTGTCGACAAGCAAATCATCAAGCTTGCCATCAACCATCAGGGCAGCGGCCTCAACATCGCCAAAATGGCCCAAAATAATCGTGCGACCCTTCATGGTGTTTCCCCCTCTATTGGATATCCTGCCGCGCGCAGCAGGTTGGCGGTTTCGGCCAATGGCAGGCCAACGATCCCAGTAAAGGATCCCGATATCCACGGGATTAACGCGCCCGCTGGTCCTTGAATACCATAGCCACCTGCCTTGCCCTGCCAATCATTGGTGGCCAGATAAGCGTTTAATTCAGCATCAGACAGGGATTTCATTTTTACGGTGCTCTGCACATCACGCTGCCAGATTTTATCGCCACGTTTGACTGCAACGGCGGTGATCACCTTGTGACGACGACCCGACATCAAACGTAGAAATGTGGCGGCCTCTTCGATGTTTTCTGGTTTACCAAAGATACGTCGGCCCACGGCCACCGTTGTATCGGCGCATAGCACAATATCATCCGCACCAGCGGACACCGCTGCCACTTTTTCCCGTGCCATGCGCCCGCAATAGGGGCGTGGCAATTCAGCTTTGAGAGGGGTTTCGTCGATATCAGGCGCGCGGATATCATCCGGCACAACGCCAATTTGCGCCAACAATTCCTTGCGGCGCGGTGAACCTGATCCGAGGATAAACAAGGTGTTACTTAAAGCGGTAGTTAATCCGACCCTTGGTCAGATCGTAAGGCGTCATTTCCACCTGAACTTTATCGCCTGCCAGAACACGAATACGGTTCTTGCGCATCTTGCCTGCGGTGTGCGCGATGATCTCATGGCCGTTTTCCAGCTCGACCCGAAACGTCGCGTTAGGCAAGAGTTCTCTTACTACACCGGGAAATTCGAGCAATTCTTCCTTGGCCATGTTGTCTCCTAGACTGGCATCCACCCTTTTTTAGGCGAACAAAAACCCTTCACTGTGAGGGCGAGGCTTAAATGAGCGCATTTGTTTCTTTTTTCAAGGGGGATTCAGCGTAAATGCACGTTTATCGCCAGACTGTCGCGCCCATGTTGCGCTGACCAGTGCTTGCGGTTCAGCACAACGCCATCTGCACGGACATGGGCAACCTGTGCTAAATCAACCTGCGCATAGGTCCAACCCGGCGCGTTAATTTCACCCACAGCAATGACCCCAGTGGACGGAAAACCGGTATCGGGCGGGCAGAAAACACCGCCCGTTCCAACACATGATCCAAGTGCATCAGACCAATCCGCTTGCCCGACCACCGATGACATCACCGTAATGCATTGATTTTCCAACGCCCGCGCCATCGACCCGATACGCACACGCCAATAGCCGGCAAGAGCCTCGGTCACCGACGGGACTGCGATGATGTCACATTCATTAAGCGCCCGACCCAGCAGCGGAAATTCACTGTCATAACAAATGAGAATACCAATTTTGCCCAGCGTTGTATCAAACACTTGCAGATTATTACCACCGATCACATCCCACACCTCGCCTTCAAACCGTGTCATGATTTGCTTATCCTGCACACCAACCTGCCCTGTTGGCGTGATCAGGCGTGCGCGGTTCACCGGGCGCGTGTCCGTATTGGCGGGGCCAGAGGCCGCTACGATATGTACGCCATGCTCTGCCGCGAGTCGCACATGCACCTTATCCGCATCTTCAAGCCGCTCGGATACCGCATGCAAAGACGCCTCAAGATCACCCGCAACTTCAAGGCCCGCCAAGGTCGCCAATTCCATCGCGCCGTATTCTGGAAACACCAGCAACTCAGCACCCTTGCCTGCGGCTTCAGCAACCCAATGGGCCAATTTATCCTCATAGGCCGCCCATGAACTTAACACATCAAGGGGGTAAGCAGCCGTCGCGATTTTCATGCATCTCTCCGGTGTTGGTTCGCACCATTTTGCCCCCGTTTTGACAGACCCACAAGCATGGTCCGCATCAGCATCATTGTGGAGCGTCAGAGATATTTGACCTTCTACAACATTGACCGACTTGGTCAGCCATCAAAAAGCGGTCTTCTAAGACTGTTCAACTAACGGTCGTTTTTGGGAGGGTGCGTTAGTACCGGGAATATCGATTGCTTCAGATGTATTTATGCCTCCTTCAGCGCGTGCATCCACCATATCATCCACCAAGAATCGGAAGATGGCCCCGAACGGTTGTTGGTTTTCTGCTTCATAGATATGAACCCAAGAACCGGGTGCAACTTTGAATTCAACAATGCCGGAAACTGGCCACGTTACGTCAATATTTACACCCAAAAAGTCGAGATGCCACGCCTCCGCTGTGGCGTTAGATGATGCGGGAACGCCGACTGTAACTTCGCGGAACAGCTCTGGCGAGAGCAAGACTTGTCGTCACAAGAAACGGCATCGAATTTTTTGAGGCCCAACCCAGAGTCACACCGCCCCTGTCAGATCCTCTGCAAGCATGAGCGCATTGCCATCTGGATCATAAAAGGTTGCGGTCTTTACCATGCCCTCTACGATATCCGTTTCACCATCAAACTTGACCTTAGCTTGCTCCAGTTTTTGACGAGCGGCATCTAGGTCGGCAATTCCAAAAACGGGCACACAGTTGCCGGGTGCAGGTTTGGTGTGTTCACCAAGACCAATGGTGACTCCGTTGGTTTTAGTCTGCAATTCAGACCAGCCTGCCTCATCCGCATGGTAGATGGCTTGAAACCCAAGCATGTCTTCATACCACTTGGCGCTGTTGTGGCGGTCCGTAACTGATAGCGCGATCGTAATGGTGTTTTCTATGGAAACGAGCGACATAGACTTCCCTTTCTATTTTAAATATATTAACTATACTTTATGGACATTAGTTCTCTTGTCAACATCACTTCGCGCGCTTGGGCGCTCTCCATCCTATCGAACCTTCATGAAGGTGTTGCTGGGCGTCAGGCGGCACTACTTACTGCAACAGGTGCCAGCAGATCGGCCTTCGTCCAAAGCATGGATCACCTTATTCAGATTGGGCTTCTGCAACGAAATCCCGGCCACGGCCATCCACTGCGGCCAGAGTTTCGTCTGACAGCAAGTGGCATAACGGCCGCCGCAATCGCACATAAAGTTCAAAGTGTTTCTAAAGAGGAAGATCAGGATTTGCTTCGTCGCTCATGGACACTACCCGTTTTGACTACACTTCAAACGCCACGCCACTTTAACGATATCAGGCGAAACCTATTAACGATCACGGATCGTGCTTTGTCGCAGACTTTAAAATCTATGGAAGAGAGAAGCTGGGTGCATAGGAGCATTAACAATACCGCACGTCCGCCAAGATCAATTTACAGTGCCATCAACACAGGGGGAATTATAAGCCAGGTCACTGGGGCTGAAGTCCGCTTTTCTCAACATTGATCTGGTATTGAAGCGTTCCAAAAGCCTTCTCTTTTGAAACAAGTACAAGCCACGCTGATCGACGTGACCACAAACCCCGTTCTAAACCGGAGTTGTTGTGAAAGTTGTTGACTGCCAAATAATAACGACGACCCATCTTGACGTATGCTTTGTCCTTTTTCTCATTTTCGAGTCAAAGATGCTTGATGTTTCGGCTAAGATTGCGTGACGTGCTCCACTGGCACAATTCAATAAAATCACAGTACAGAGTCAAACATACGCGCCGTTCCACAAACAAATGATAATAAACGAATCGCAGTCAGCCAAAGGACATGCCATGACCACAGACACCCGTAAAATTGTGATCCTCACAGGTGCAGGCATCTCTGCTGAAAGTGGGCTAGAGACCTTTCGCGCTGAAGACGGCCTTTGGGCACAGCACCGGGTCGAAGACGTCGCCACGCCAGAAGGTTTTGCGCGCGACCCCAAGTTAGTAGTAGATTTTTATAATGCCCGGCGCGCACAGGCTGCAAGCGTTGAGCCAAACGCAGCACACAAAGCACTCGCGCGGTTAGAGGCAGAGCATGGTGGCGAAGTCATTGTGATCACTCAGAACGTCGATGATCTGCATGAACGGGGCGGATCAAATATAGTGATGCACATGCACGGACACCTCAAAGGCGCGCTTTGTGCCGCGTGCGATCACCGCTGGCCTGCACCTATGGTCATGGCCCCGGGTGATGCATGTCCTACGTGCAATGCCCCCGCAGCGCGCCCTGACATCGTGTGGTTTGGTGAAATGCCCTATGATATGGATGTGCTGTTTGACCATCTGGCTAGCGCAGACATTTTTGCGGCCATCGGGACGTCTGGCAACGTCTACCCGGCTGCTGGTTTTGTAGCAGAGGCCCGGCGCGCAGGCGCGGATACGCTTGAATTTAATCTTGAGCGGTCATCTGTGGGCAACCAATTCGCTGAGCATCGCACCGGTCCTGCATCACAAACGGTGACAGCATGGGTTGAGGAAATACTCAAAGGATAAAGGTGGGCGCAGGGCCCACCCCACGTTTTAGTGGCTCATCGCAGCGTGATCTGGCTTGCGCTCATGATCCACTGGGATCTGCACTTCAACCTCGCCCGCCTTTTCAAAGGTCAGCGTTACGGTGACCTCTGACCCCTGCACGAGCGGCTCTGACAACCCCATGAACATCACGTGGTCGCCCCCCCGTTTCAGCACATGCATGCCACCCGCAGCGATTGGAATACCGCCTTCAATTTCGGTCATCCGCATCACGCCATTGGCATCCTCAAGATGCGTATGCAACTCAACCCGCCCCGCCACGTCGGAGGATGCTGCAATCAGGCGGTCATCCGCATCTGTGTGATTCATCAAGCTGAAAAATGCTGCCCCCGTTTTGGATGTCGGGGTTGAGCTGCGCACATAGGGGTCTTTGATCATGATCTCGCCCGCATATGCGGTGGTTGCGAGAAAACCCGCAGCGATGGCTGCGCTAAAGAAACGTGTAAGTGTCATCTGTGTATTCCTGTATCTATCGTGAAAAGTGGGTATTCAGACAGATAAGGGCGGGCCACGTGCGGGCGGTGTTGGATGTACTGACACCGGCATAGGCTGTTCAGAAAAAGAGATAGCCGGATAGAACCGTGCCAAACGCATCGGCGCGATAACACCCTTCACAGGCCCCACCACAAGAACATTCAATGCAGAATCAGGACAAATATGCGGTGCGCTCGTCGGTTGCCCCTGAGCGTCTGTATAAACGGCAACAGGCCCCGTTCCGGTACACAGCACCATGTGTCCTGTGGCCGCAGATGCACCACGCGCCACGGCCATGCTTTGGCTGGTCAGCGCCAAAACCAAGGCAAGCGCAAGGGGTATGAGGCTACGCAACATCATGACGCGTTTTTAACAAGGCTATGCACCAGAGGCGAGGTGTAATAACGACGCAACCCCGGCCATTGCGGACCGGGGTTGGTAAAACTATCGAAAGCAGAGCAAGCTAGATTTAGCTTGCCGCCTCAGCCGTTGCAGTAGACTTTGCAATCGCTTTTTTGATTTTAAGAGCGTTTGCAGAAAGATTAACATCTTTCTCCTTCGCCAAGAATGCGTCCAAACCACCGCGGTGATCAACGCTGCGCAATGCAGCTGCTGAAATGCGCAATTTGAAACCGCGACCCAATGCTTCTGACTGAAGCGTTGTATCGTTCAAGTTGGGCAAAAAGCGGCGACGCGTCTTGTTGTTCGCGTGGCTTACGTTGTTGCCCGACATCGGGCCTTTTCCGGTCAATTCGCAAACGCGCGACATGGGTTCATCCTTTTGTTTTCGTGGCCTGCCAGCGATCCGGCATAACACATGAGGGGGGCCGCACATGGGCAACCCTGAAATTGGTTCGCAGCACTTAGGCGGAATCGGTTGGGGCGTCAACCCGCGCAGCACTCTTACTGCGTTTTTCATCACTTACATTGCACACACAGGTCTATCTCTGGTTTTGAGGAATACCATCTGCAATCTCGTAATAATCACCTTTTTCGCCAACAAAGATGTGCAAAGCCAACTTTACCCCCGTTTCCCCATCAAATGCTCCCATACTCACCCCAATCCAGTCGTGAAAATTTGGATTAAAGAACAGTGACGACCCACAGTGCGCACAAAACCCTCGTTTGACTTTAGGTGAGGATGCAAACCACGCCAGATGTGCCGCCCCTTCAATGGTCAGGTCCGATTTTTGCACATCGCAAGAGGCTTCAATATGGCCCGAGGTTTTTCGGCAATTCACACAGTGGCACGCGGTGGGCGCAGGCAACGCGCCTGCAACCTTAAAAGACACGCGCCCGCACAAGCACGACCCTTTGTGCATCATGGTATTGCGCCCTCATCAGCGTATTGACCGCTTGTTTCATGCTGACGGCGCGCTTTGATGCGGGTAATCAGTTGTTGCGCATCATCTGGCGGGCGTTTTTCAAGGCGCTGATAGTCGGACCCATCAAGGTTACGCCGTACCAACGCCAACCCCACCAAGCTGCGCCGCAAAAGGGCAGCATCCCCGAATAGATGAGCCGCATTCAGGATCGCGTTGACTTGGCGCTCATGCAAATGCGTCCCGGCAGGAAGGTTCGACCACATCACCCAAAGGCACAATTCCTGCACTGGACGACGTGAGGGCCAGCGCAGCAACCGCCCCTGCGCGTCAAACTGATGTAGGGCGCGTTCCACCAGCCGATAATCAACCGTCCCTTCTGATCGTGTTTCCGCAAGCCGTTGTTGCGCCGTATTGGACGCCCTAAGATGCTGATAATTGCGAAACCCTGCAGCACGCGCCAACATATTTAGCAAACTCAGGTGCGATGGCACTCTGTCGTGTTTTTTCAATTCCGGGACAAGGCGGCGCGAAAAGGCGGAAATATCCGTAACGGCCAAACCAATAGGGTCTTTCGACATATCATATCCTCAATGTGCCGCCATTTTGGTGTCGATGGTCGCTGGCTTTCGACGCGGCACGGGATTGAAACTGTCAAATCCAATGGGTCCAAATGGCAGGTTTAGCTTCCCTTTCGGGACAGCGACGCCTTGGGAACTGCCAACCAATTTCAAGTTTACCCCAAGCCGTGCCAAGGGACAACGGCGATCCGTATAATCAGAGTCTCAAATCCAGTATTTCCTTTTGCATCCTGCGCCCAGATTTGCCAAAGCTACACCATGACAATTCAAATGCGTGCCCTCCTCGTCCATCTCTTTACCGCCAGCGGTGCTGTTTTCGCCATGTTGGCGATGCTTGCAGCAGTTGAGCTTGAATGGGATATGATGTTCCTCTGGCTCGTTGTCGCCTTTTTTGTGGATGGCATCGACGGCCCTCTGGCCCGTAAATTTGACGTCAAAACCAATGCACCTGAATTTGATGGTGTTCTACTTGATCTGATCATCGACTACCTCACCTACGTGTTTATTCCTGCCTTTGCGCTGTTCAAAAGCGGCTTGATGGACGGGTGGAGCGGATGGGCAATGATCATCATCGTCACCTTTGCATCAGCGATGTATTTCGCAGATACCCGCATGAAAACAAAAGACAATTCGTTTTCGGGATTTCCCGGCTGCTGGAACATGCTGGTGCTGGTGTTGTTCGCGCTAAAGCCAGAATGGTGGGTCAGCCTGATCATCGTGACGATTCTGGCCATCACAATGTTCGTGCCGATTAAGTTTGTGCATCCGGTACGCACAGAACGCTGGCGCTTGATTACTCTACCGATGGCGCTTGCGTGGACCTTCTTTGCGGGTTGGGCGGCTTGGGTCGATTTCCACCCCGAAAGCTGGGCACATTGGGGTTTGGTCATCACCTCAATTTACCTGATCTGCGCAGGCGGCGTACAACAATTACTGCCAACGGGCGACGAATAGGCCCGGTCGCAAATTCAAAATACCTCTTGACCTCAACCAAGGTTGAGGCCCCATCACTGGGTCATTGAGCAAGGGGCGGACATGACAGACACCACAACAAACCCTACCAAACAGCCCGACGACTATGTGTCGTGGCGCGAATTCCTGACCAGCGGATATACCGCGTCGCTGGCGCTGGTCTGCCTTGGGGTTTGGCTTCATGCAGCAGACAGTTTGATCGTGGCCACCATGTTGCCCGCCATCATCGCAGATATTGGTGGTGCCGCTTATGTCAGTTGGACGGTATCGATCTATGAAATCGGGTCGATTGTGGCCGGGGCCGCAAGTGCGCTGTTATCGATGCGCTATGGCCTACGCGCGCCGATGGTTCTGGCCGCACTCATCTTTGCTGCGGGCTGCACGCTAAGTGCGCTCAGTCCGTGGATGTCCCTGTTACTGGTTGGGCGCGCCTTGCAGGGCTTGGGGGGCGGTGGCCTTGTTGCGATGTGCTTTGTTGCGCTTGGGGTGCTGTTTCCCCGTCGCTACGCCGCGCGCGCCTTGGCGGTTGTCTCTGCCTTTTGGGGCATGTCCGCGTTTCTGGGGCCGCTGATTGGCGGTCTGTTTGTGCAATACGCCAACTGGCGCTTGGGATTTGGTTTCTTTGCACTATTGGCATTTATGCTGGCAGCTTGGATCGCCCTGCGCCGCGAGACAGCTACGCTTGAACGCAGCGAGGTCACAACACGTTTCCCAATTTCACGGCTCGCCCTGTTGTGTCTGGCGGTTGTCTTGGTGTCTTACGGCGGCGTCAAAGTCGAAGCCTTGCGCACCACCCTCTTTGTAAGTGCTGGCCTGACCTGTCTGATCTGGTTCTTCTGGCGCGATGGCCGCGCGGGCGCGGACCGTCTGCTGCCCAACGCACCCCTTGATCCACGCCATGCCACAGGTGCAACCCTGCTCATGTTAATGATGTTGCCAATGGCAACCGTGGCGATCACCGCCTACGGGCCGCTATTGATGACAGTGGTACACAACACATCAGCCTTGACTGCCGGCTATATTGTGGCTTGTTCTTCCATCGGTTGGACCTTGGCTGCCGTAACGGTCAGCGGCTCACCTGAACGCTATGACCGCATCTGGATTGCGACGGGCATGTGCGTAACGGCCCTAAGTATCGCGGGATTTGTCTATGCCGTGCCAAATGGGCCGGTCTGGTTAATCGCGGTCTGTGCTTTGGCCGAAGGGGCAGGTTTCGGCCTTGCCTATACCTTCATCCTCAGACGCATCACCGCGCTAGCACCAGCGGATGAAATGCAACGCATCACAGGCGCAATCCCAACGGTTCAAAGGATCGGATATGCCCTAGGGGCCGCGTATATCGGGATCATTGCCAATGCCTCAGGTTTTTTGACGATGCAAACACCACTTGAAGCGAGCAACGTGTCTCGGGTCCTTTTCCTATCGTGCTTACCCTTGGCAGGCATCGGATTGGTGGCCATGGTTGGATTGGTGCGGCGACATCCATATGACGCCACGCTGTAAGGTGGACGCAGTGTCCACCTTACCTGTCAAATCAACAGTCCCGCTGCACCTTCATGACGTAACAACGCCACCTTGGTCTCAACCCCACCTGCCCCCGAAAACCCGGTCAGCCCTTTGGCACCCATCACCCGATGGCACGGAATAATCACCGGGATCGGGTTACCGCCACAGGCCTGACCCACTGCTTGCGCAGGTACGCCCAACTGCTTGGCAATATCGCCATAAGTTAGCGTATATCCAAAAGGGATCGCTGACATCGCCGCACAGACATCACGTTGAAAATCACTGCCCGCAACACGTAAGGGCAGATCAAATCCCTCGCGCGTACCCGCCGCATAAGCCGCCAATTGTGTCGCTGCTTCATCCAACACATCAGACTGATCTTGTTGGCTAACCCGCGTCCAGTTCACAGCTGTAATAGCCCCCTCAACTTCTGTAAGGGTCAAATCGCCAAATTGCGTTGGAACAGTGCGTTGCTTCATAGCGCCATCATGCACTTGTCGGACGGCGCACTCAATCCGAAAGCTGCGCAAGGCGGGGCTAACCCCGCCTTGCTATTTTATCGCAGATTACCCGGCGGCCTCAGTTACAGCCGCATCGCAACGCCCGCAAACGCCCGAGTGACCATGCGTGCCCACATCAGGCAACACTTTCCAGCAGCGTTCACACTTGCCACCCTCGGCCTTGGCGAACACGACTGCCACGCCTTCAGTTTCAGGCATACGGAACGCATCAGCCGGGGCCGTGTCGCCCGTCACCGTGATGTCTGATGTGATGCTGATATCCTCAAAAGACACGCTTTCCAGTGCAGCGCGTTGATCTTCATCCGCCACATAAACGACCGGGGCCGCCTCAAGCGACGCACCGATGACCTTAGCCGTCCGCTCCACTTCCAACGCCGCCGTCACAACCCGCCGCGCAGACCGCACTTTGGCCCATTTGGCCGCAAGATCGGCGTCCAGCCATGCGACAGGCGTTTCCGGCATATCCGTCAGGTGGATCGAACTGTCCTCGCCCGGATGCCGCTCTAACCAGACCTCTTCCATGGTGAACACCAATACAGGGGCCAACCACGCTGTCAGACGGTGGAACAAGATATCAAGCACCGAACGCGCCGCGCGACGGCGCAACGTATCACCATCACAATACAGCGCATCCTTGCGGATATCGAAATAGAACGCGCTTAAATCAACAGTGGCAAAGGTAAAGACCGCCTGAAACACGCCCTGAAAATCGAACTTGGCATAGCCATCACGCACGACCTGATCCAACTCAGCCACCCGGTGCAGCACCCAGCGCTCAAGCTCAGGCATATCCGCAGGCTCAACCCGATCGCTTTCGCTAAAGTCATTCAGCGCACCCAGCATATAACGCATGGTGTTACGCAAACGACGATAGCTGTCCGCCACACCTTTCAGTATCTCATCACCAATGCGCTGATCGGCGGTATAATCCGTCTGAGCCACCCAAAGCCGCAGAATATCCGCACCATATTGCTGCACGATCTTTTCCGGCACAATGGTGTTGCCGATGGACTTGGACATCTTCATGCCCTTGGCATCCAGCGTGAACCCATGCGTTACAACATTGCGATAAGGCGCGCGTCCCGTCGTGCCAACTGATTGCAACAACGACGAATGGAACCAACCGCGATGCTGGTCGGTGCCTTCCATATAGACATCTGCAATCCCATCCTCTGACCCATCCGCACGGTCGCGCAGGGTAAAGGCGTGGGTCGATCCAGAATCAAACCACACGTCCAGAATGTCTGTGACCTGATCATAGTCATCCGGATTCACAATACCGCTCAGGAACCGCTCTTTGGCACCATCCGCGTACCAAACATCCGCACCGTCAACTTCAAACGCCTCAACAATCCGCGCGTTGACCTCAGCATTGCGCAGCAAGAATCCCTCGTCCGTTGGCAACACACCTTTGCGCGTGAAACAGGTCAGTGGCACACCCCAAGCCCGTTGACGCGACAGCACCCAATCCGGCCGCGCCTCCATCATCGAATGAAG
>CALKXT010000124.1 GCA_938003685.1 uncultured Sulfitobacter sp.
GACAAGGTCTTTGTCGCGGCTGATGTGGGCCGTGTTCTTGATCCGGTGAACTTTGAGGCACAGGTGACAGGCGGTGTGATCTGGGGGCTGGGCCATGCGATGAATTGCGAATTGACCTATGAAGATGGCGTCGCACAGCAAAATAATTATCATATGTTTGAGGGGCTGCGCCTGTATCAAACGCCCGAAATTGAAGTGCGGGGGTTGGAAAATGGTGAAAAGATCAGAGGCATTGGTGAGCCGGGCGTGCCACCAGCGGCCCCAGCATTGGCGAATGCAATATTTGCGGCCACAGGACAACGGATCAGAGAGTTGCCGCTGTCAAATTCGGTGAGGTTCGTCTGATGCGGTTGATTTTTGCCTTGGTGTTTTTGGCCCCCCCTTTGGTCGCGCAAGAGACAACTGTGACGCGCGAAGAAGGGGTGGCGGCTTGGGAGCGCGTGTTTGAGGTCGCATCGCATCCGCGCTGCACCAACTGCCATGTCGGTGATCAAGAGGCACCAATGTGGGAAGGTCTAGGGTATCGGGCGGGTAAAGTGCACGGTATGAATGTGCTTGCGGATGAAAGCCGCATTGGCGCAGAAACCATACCATGCCGTACGTGCCATGTGACCAGCGCCGCTGAAAATATCGTGCCACATGCGCCGCCGCATATTGACGAAGCATGGCGGTTGCCCCCGGTTGAATTGGATTGGTTAGACAAAACAAGTGCCGAGATTTGTGCGCAGATGCGCAACCCTGAAACCAATGATGACAATACGATTGCTGAATTGGTGGAGCACATTGAAACTTCGGCCTTTGTAGGCTGGGGTTTTGTGCCCGGTGGCGGGCGATCCGTGCCGCCCGGCACCACCACTGATCTGGCGCGTGATGTGAGCATTTGGGGGGCGGCTGGGACGCCCTGCGCCGGCGATTAAGCGAACGTATGTGCCGCACCGGTACGTGTGAGAATACGCAAGGGGTAGCACGTGCTTTAGTAGCTTTGGTTTAGCTCATCCGCTGGTGGAATTTCAGTTTCGCGTCGCGCAATGTAGGCAAGTAGTTCCTCGTTCTTGGCCACATCCAGTGTCGGTTCTTGATATTCGCTGAGCATCTTTTTGGCGTGTTTTAATGCGCGTTCTGTGATTTCAACCGCCCCATCAGCCTGCCATTGTTCGATTGAGTTGTTGTCAAATAATTCTGGCATGAAATACGCGCTTTGAAAGTTCTCTTGCGTGTGCGGGTGGCCTAGGTAATGTCCGCCGGGACCAACGTCTGGAATCGCAGCCAAAGCTTCGTCAAAATCATCAAAGTTTGGCCCCATCGCCATGCGGTGCGCCATGGCGCATTGTTCCGCGTCCACCATAAACTTTGCTACCGAACAATGCATTCCCGCCTCATTCCAGCCTGCGGAATGCCAGATATAATTGGCCCCGGCATGCATAACGGCGGACAGGGTGGTCGCGCTTTCATAACCGGCCTGTGCGTCAAAGGTTTTGGCCCCGCCAAGGGTATTCGACGTGCGCCATGGCACATCATAAAACCGCGCCATCTGGCCGATCATAAAGTTCATCAGCGATATTTCAGGGGTCCCTGCCATCGGCGCGCCGGATTTCATGCTCACGGTACTGAGGTAGTGGCCATAGATCGCAGGCGCGCCGCGTCGGATCACTTGGGTATAGGCAAGCGCGCTCAGCGCCTCAGCGTTTAGTTGTGCCACAGATGCGGCGACAGAGGCAGGCGTGTTGGCACCACCCAGCACAAAGGGCGAGCATAGCACAGGTTGGTTCGCGCGACTGAACGCGCGCATCGCACCCAGCATGGTTTCATCCCACACCAATGGGGAGTTGCCGTTGCAATTGCCAGTTACAACAGGGTGGGTGTCGATGAAATCTGCGCCGAACAGGATGCGGCACATATCGATCACGTCTTCTGCATTTTTCGGGCTGGTGGTCATGCCCATGAATGTCTTGTCGGAATATTTCATCGAACTGTAAGTGATACGCAGGTGGCGTTGGCTGATGGCGTGGTCATAGGGTTCGACAATGTGGTGCGCGGATGAATGCATGGCTGGCATCATATGTGCCAGCTTGTGGAACATCGCGAGGTCATCCAGCGTTGGGTTGCGGCGGACGTCTTCGAGGTCGCGCAGATAGGGTGCGCCCGTCATGGGTACAAAGATCGATTTATTGCCACCCAGCGCTACGTTTTTGAGCGGGTCTCGGGCGTGATAGGTGAATTGGGCAGGGATGGTCGCAATCAGGTCGCGCACCAACGCACGATCTAGATAGACGCGGTCGCCCTCCACTTTGGCCCCGGTACGTTTCCAATCGGCCAGCGCAATGTCATCGCGAAACACAACACCAACATTTTCGAGGATATCCATGGAAGCGGCATCAATGCGTTCAACTTGTGAGCCCGTCATGATCTCGCAGGTGGGGATTTTGTTGTGCAAGCCAGGCAGCATTGTAACATTTGGAATGGCGCGCAGGGCGCGGCGGGCGGCACGGCCCCCGGAACGGGTGCGGGTATCGACTGACATTTGAGGCTCCTGTCACTGTTCTATCTAGCTTTGCATATAAACGACCTTTCTGCTTGTTCAGGGGCGAAGTGTTTTTGCGTAAGTATGGCGTGAAATGCTTGACTGTTTGGCAAAGTAGATGTCGTGTGTGCGCATGGATATTTTACACATAACCCGCCCTGTACCTGTCGCCGGCCTTGAGGATATTCCGTTGCCATCCATTGCGGCGCAGCAACCGCAAACCCTGGTTGCGCGCTGCCCAGTTGCAGCTGAAACACCTTTGGTTTCTGTCGAGGCGATTGCAGTTGAGGCCAGTGTCGCGCAGGTCTGGGTCAAGGACGAACGTGGCCGTATGGGCCTTGGCAGTTTTAAGGCGCTGGGTGCTGCCTATGTGATTGCCCATGACGCATCACGTGGTGCGGCAAGCGGCCAGACTTACGTTACAGCGAGTGCAGGTAACCACGGCATGTCAGTTGCAGCAGGGGCAGCGGCCTTTGGGGCGGCGTCGGTGGTATACATTGCGCAAACTGTACCAGAAGCATTTGCCCTGCGATTGGCAGAACAGGGTGCGACGGTTGTGCGTGAAGGTGATACTTACGAGGCATCTATGGCTGCTGCGATGCAAGCAGCGCAAGACAACGGATGGGCGTTGCTATCAGACAGTTCATGGCCCGGATATATCGAGCGGCCACATCGTTTGATGGAAGGGTATTTGGTTCTGATGGCAGAAGCGATTGCGCAGATGCCACAGGTGCCAACCCATGTCTTTTTGCAAGCCGGTGTGGGTGGTCTTGCTGGGGCTTGTGCGGCGTTGATCCGTGACGTTTGGGGCGATGCGCCGCAGATTATCGTGGTAGAGCCTGAAGTTGCCCCTGCCTTGCATGGTTCAGTTGTGGCTGGCTGTCCTATAGAAAGCAGTGGCCCGGTTAGCGAGATGGGGCGTTTGGATTGCAAAATGCCATCACTGATCGCGCTTAAAGGATTGGCGCGGGATGCCGATGCTTTTGCGCTTATTTCTGAAGTCGAGGGTCAAGCGGGTGCAGGGACCGCAATGGTTGCGGGGCTGCCATCAACGCCTTCTGGTGCCGCAGGTATTGCAGGGCTGTTGGCACTGTCAGAGGCACAGCGCAGCGAAGTTGGAATCGATGCAACCTCAGTTGTGCTATGTGTGTTAAGCGAAGCACCGGAATAACGGTTAGATTTTGAACGCATCCGCATGAGCGTCGCGCAAGACGTTCTTTTGTACTTTGCCCATTGTGTTACGCGGCAAGGAGTCGACCACAATCAGTTTGCGTGGGCATTTGTACCTTGCCAGTTGCTTTGTCAGGATTGCCGTGATCGCATCTAGATCTGGTTCTTGAGTGCCACGCACTAAAAGAGCCACTGGGGCTTCACCCAAGTCGCCATGAGGCACCGCAATCACAGCCGATTCCAAAACCCCAGACTGATCATCCAAGATTAGCTCAATCTCTTTTGGATAGATGTTATACCCGCCCGATATAATCAGGTCTTTGCCGCGCCCCACGATCTGCACGTAGCCTTGATCATCGATCAGTCCCAGATCGCCAGTGATGAAAAAACCATCTTCGCGCAATTCCGCGGCGGTTTTTTCCGGCATTTGCCAATAGCCTTGGAATACGTTTGGGCCACGGACTTCAATCACGCCAATCTCACCGTGCGGCAGGATTTCCCCAGTATCCGCATTGGTGATCTTAAGTTCGACGCCGGGCAGGGGCTGACCAACTGTGCCAGCGCGGCGCGGGCCATTATAAGGGTTTGAGGTGTTCATGTTGGTTTCGGTCATGCCATAGCGTTCAAGGATGCTCTTGCCGGTGCGTTCCTCAAAGGCACGGTGCGTATCCGCAAGTAGGGGGGCTGACCCCGATATGAACAGGCGCATATGCGCGGTGCTTTCAGCTGTAAACCCGGGGTGATCCAGCAGGCGTGTGTAAAATGTAGGTACACCCATCATACATGTGGCGCGGGGCATGAATTTGACAAGGTGATCCACATCGAGTTTGGGCATGAAAATCATCGCGCCACCAGAGAGTAAAATCACGTTCGTCGCTACGAACAACCCATGTGTATGGAAAATTGGCAGGGCATGTAGCAAGACGTCATTTTCTACAAACTGCCAGTGTTTTACGAGCGTTTCAGCATTGCTCAGCAGGTTGCCTTGGCTCAACATTGCACCCTTAGAGCGCCCCGTGGTGCCAGAGGTATAAAGGAATGCGGCCAAATCATCTGACGTACGTTCAACAGTTTCGAATGTGGCGGGTTGCTCAGCGGCGAGGATGCGCAAGCTGCCTTGTCCCGAGCCATCCATGGTCTCAAGGCGTGCGTTCGCCTTTGCCGCGATTGGACCAAAGGCCGCGTGCTGTGACGGATCACAGACCAAGAGGCGCGCGCCAGAATTGTTGACGAAGTAATTTACCTCTGCTGCTGTATATGCAGGGTTCAAGGGCAAAAAGACCAAGCCAGCCTGAACACAAGCCGCATAAAGTGCGAGCGCATCAGGTGATTTTTCGACCTGAACTGCGACACGATCACCGGGGATGAGCCCGCATGTGCCAAAGACATGAGCATAGCGCGCCGCGACACCCAAGAAACCAGCATAGGTAATGACCTGGCCCGTTGGGACATACAAAAATGGGGCATCACTGCCTGCATGGCGACCAAAAAGTGCATCATAAAGAGGGTTTGCCATGGGTTTTCCTATGTCGATCAAACGTGCAGCGAATTTGCGCGATTGGAGATAGGTCGTAAAGGGCTTTAGCGGCTTGACGATTGTGATAGATTATTTTACCCAACAGTCAGTGCGCGGGCGTTGTGTAATGGTTAAGACCTCAGTTTTCCAAACTGAAGATGAGGGTTCGATTCCCTCCGCCCGCTCCATCACTTCCTAAATTGCACTTCATGCGACATCCACGGCGCTTGACCTCGCTTCAAAGCCACGCCACACCCGCGCCTAGCATGACCAAAGGACGCAGTATGGCCCGGCCAACAACCCCAGCCCCCTCTCAATCAGAAGAACGTGAAAAATCACGAAACTTTGGGGCCTTGCGCGCGCTGGTGCCGTTTTTGTGGCCCTATCGTGTGTTGATGATTGCGGCAGCAGGTGCTTTGGTACTGACAGCGATGATCTCACTAACATTACCGCTGGCCGTGCGCCGCGTCGTAGATAACTTTCGCACTGGCGAAACGCAGTTGTTAGACCAATATTTTGTTGCCGCTTTGGCGATTGCTGCCTTGCTCGCTGTGGGGACAGGGCTGCGGTATGCCTTGGTCACGCGGCTTGGTGAACGGGTTGTTGCTGATATTCGTAAGGCGGTTTTTGACCGCGTGATTGGGATGAGCCCTGCGTTTTATGAACGCATTATGACGGGCGAAGTTTTGAGTCGCATCACCACAGATACCACGTTGATCCTATCGGTAATTGGATCGTCGGTGTCGATTGCCTTGCGCAATTTGTTGATTTTTCTTGGTGGTCTGGTGTTGATGATGCTGACATCAGCTAAATTGACGATGCTGGTCCTGTTGATTGTACCTGCGGTGGTGGTGCCAATTTTGACCTTGGGGCGACGGTTGCGGGTGATTAGCCGCGAAAACCAAGATTGGATTGCGGCGTCATCGGGTAATGCGTCAGAAAGCCTGACAGCAGTGCAAACCGTGCAAGCCTTTACCAACGAGGTCGCCAGCCGGGGCCAGTTCGCGCAAATGACTGAAGCATCTTTCGATGCGGCCCGTCGTCGGATTAAAACCCGTGCGGCTATGACGATGATCGTAATTTTCCTCGTGTTTTCTGGCGTCGTGGGCGTGCTCTGGATCGGCGCGCGCGATGTACGCGCTGGTGATATGTCGGCCGGTGCGTTGGTGCAGTTTGTGATCTATGCCGTAATGGTGGCAGGGGCCGTGGCTGCGTTGTCCGAAATTTGGTCTGAACTGCAACGTGCAGCCGGTGCCACTGAACGCTTGGTGGATTTATTACAGACTGAGGACGCGGTGCAGGATCCAGAACAGGGCCAAGCGATGCCAACCTCAGTAACGGGTCATATCGTATTTGAAGGTGTACAGTTTTCGTATCCTGCGCGTCCAAAAGTTGCGGCCCTTGATGGTATTGATTTGGATATCAAGCCGGGGGAAACAGTGGCATTTGTCGGGCCGTCCGGGGCAGGTAAAACCACCATAATTCAGTTGATATTGCGGTTTTATGATCCAGCTCAGGGTCGGATTACTTTAGACGGCGTTGATCTGCGCGATGTGCGGCGGGATGTGTTTCGCAAACATATCGCACTGGTGCCCCAAGACCCAGTAATCTTTGCTGCAAGTGCTGCCGAAAATATCCGATTTGGCAACCCTGATGCCAGCGATCTAGATGTGAAAGCCGCTGCCAAAGCCGCTGCTGCAGATGACTTCATCGCAGCGTTGCCCGAAGGGTATGACAGTTATCTGGGTGAACGTGGCGTCATGTTGTCTGGAGGTCAAAAACAACGCATTGCGATTGCGCGCGCGATCCTGCGCGATGCACCTGTACTGTTGTTGGATGAAGCCACCAGTGCGCTGGACGCGGAAAGTGAACGTGCCGTGCAAATGGCTGTTGATCAACTCAGTGAGAATCGCACAACGCTCATCGTGGCGCACCGTTTGGCAACCGTGAAAAAAGCAGATCGCATTGTTGTGCTAGAGGCGGGCCGTATTGTTGCCATTGGCACCCATGATGAATTGGTTTCCAAAGGCGGGCTTTATGCGCGTTTGGCCAAGTTGCAGTTCACTGATGGCGCGCAGATCGCGTAATTCCCCTTGCGAAATGCGCTTGAGAAAGTGACACTCTGCGCTAATGTTTATCCAAAGGGAGAACCAAAATGGGTTTGTGGAGTTTCGTAAAAGGTGCCGGCAAAAAGGTATTTGGCGGTGGTGATGATGCAGAAGTATCAGGCGCTGCATTGCAGGACGAATTGAAAGAGCTGGGCCTAGACGCTGAAGGTCTGGATATCACTGTTGAAGGTGACAAGGTCAAAGTTAGCGGCAAAGCTGTCAGTCAAGAGATGAAAGAAAAAGTCATTCTGGCCGTCGGTAACGTCGAAGGCGTAGCAGCCGTCGAAGAAAATGTCGAAGGTGGTGATCCAACATTCCACACGGTTGAAAAGGGTGACACGCTTTGGGCGATCTCTGCCAAGGCATTGGGCAATGGCGCGCGTTACGAAGAGATTTTTGAGGCCAACAAACCAATGTTGAGCCACCCAGACAAGATTTATCCGGGTCAAGTTTTGCGTATTCCAACTGCGTAAGCAGTGACCGGGTTAAAATGAGGGCTTTGCCCAAGTCTTTGATTGGTGCTGGGGGCTCTGCCCCCAAGACCCCCGGGAATATTTAAGGCCAAAAAGAGGGGCGGTTGTGCATCAAGCATGGCCGCCCTTTTATGTCGCTGCGTCATTTTTGCTGACGTTGCGTCGCACAAGTAAGCATACTTGCGAAAAACCGGATTTCGACGCATCCTTTGGGTGAGGAATAACACAGTCGGACAACCGGCGCTTAGGGGAGGAATGGCGATGACTTTTGCCGGGATCAAGGATTGCCAAGCAATTGAAGCAGAAGGACCGTGGGCAGAGCGGGACAAGGCGGTAACGCTATATGGATTGCTCAGCGATACAGCGGCGAAATTTCCGCAACACAACGCGGTGAGTTATCAGATTTTTTCTGGTCCAAAGGACAAGGCGGAAACGCTGACATGGCAACAGTTGCACGGTAAAGTCACACAAACAGCCAATATGTTTCGTTCTTTGGGTGTGGGGCCAAAAGACGTTGTCGCCTATGTGCTGCCCAATTGTAACGAAACCACGTTGGCCTTGTTGGGTGCTGCAGTTGCAGGGATTGCCAACCCCATCAACCCATTGCTGGACCCTGAACAAATTGGGTCGATCCTGCGTGAAACAGGTGCATCGGTTGTTGTGACCTTGCGGCCTTTCCCCAAGACTGATGTGGCCGAAAAAACCGCAGAGGCAGTCAAGCTGGCACCGGGTGTGCACACGGTTTTGGAAGTCGATTTACTGCGCTATTTGACGCCGCCAAAATCATGGATCGTGTCCTTGATCCGGCCCAAGTTGAAAGTCGGTAATCAAGCCAAATATCTGAGCTTTAATGAGGAAGTTGCAAAGCAATCAACCACGCTCAACTTTGAGGATCCGCAAGAAGATCGCGTAGCTTGTTATTTCCACACCGGTGGTACGACGGGTATGCCAAAGGTTGCGCAGCACACCTATGAGGGGCTGATCTATAACGGTTGGTTGGGTCACACGTTGTTGTTTGATGAGAACGACAACATCATGTGTCCGCTGCCATTGTTTCACGTTTTTGCCTGTCATGTGATCCTGATGGCGGCGATCCATTCGGGCGCGCATGTGGTGTTTCCAACGCCGCAAGGCTATCG
>CALKXT010000125.1 GCA_938003685.1 uncultured Sulfitobacter sp.
CATGGTCACCCGTTGCGGGATCACGTTGAAGGCTTTTGAAGATGTTTCAAATGAGGTGATTGAGACCACGATATTGCCAATCGGATCCGCATTGCGGCTGACGATGGTTTGCAGGGCTGTCACAATGTGACTGGCAACAACTGTCGTATCTATGGTTTCCTGTGGCTTGGCCGCATGCCCACCTAGACCCTCAACCTCGATCTCAAGCAAATCTGTTGCAGCAAAGAACGGCCCGGTACGGATACCGAATTGTCCTGTCGGCATGCCTGGCCAATTGTGCATGCCATATACTTCTTGAATGCCCCAACGGTCCATCATGCCGTCCTTGCACATTTCACGCCCACCACCGCCGCCTTCTTCGGCAGGCTGAAAGATCACGACCGCCGTGCCATCAAAATTGCGGGTTTCAGCCAGATATTGCGCCGCCCCCAACAGCATCGCGGTGTGGCCGTCATGGCCACAGGCGTGCATCGCATTTGGGGTCTTGGACGCATATTCAACGCCGGTCTGTTCATGGATCGGCAGGGCGTCCATATCAGCGCGCAGGCCAATAACCTTGCCAGATGCGGTTGTCTTGCCCTTGATCACACCGACAACACCAGTGCGCCCAATCCCTTCCACCACTTCATCACACCCAAAGGCGCGCAATTTCTCTGCGACCGTCGCCGAAGTCCGGTGTGTTTCAAACAGGATTTCGGGATGTTCATGCAGATCACGGCGCCATGCGGTGATGTCGTCGTGTAGTTCGGCAAAGCGGTTCTTTACAGCCATGTGGGTCGTCCTTTTTTGAGGGGGCGGTGGGCGGTGCGCCCACCTTACGGCGTTCATATGTAAAGCGGGCGATGCGCCCACCTCGGTTATCAAGCAGCAGGCATACGTGTTTCTATCATTTCAGCGAACCACGAACACCCTGCCGGGATTGCCTCGTCATTAAAGTTATACATAGGGTGATGCACTGTTGGCCCGTCACCATTCCCAATCATGATATAGGCACCGGGGCGTTCATTCAGCATATAAGAAAAATCTTCACCCGCCATAATCGGCGGCGTATCACGGTCCACCCCCGGCGCGATCTTTTCAGCGGCATCTGCGGCAAACACGGTGTTTTCATCGTGGTTAATCGTCGCGGGATAGCCGCGTTCATAGTCGATCTCAGCCGTGCATTGATAGGCTGCCGCCGTATGTGTCACCAAGGCGCGCACCCGCTCTTCTGCCAAATCGCGCACACCTGCATCCAAGGTACGCACGGTGCCGCGCATCGTCACCTTTTGCGGCAGAATATTGTAGCTGTCCGTATCACTGCGCAGGGTACAAACGGACACCACGACTTGTTTGACCGGGTCCACATTCCGGCTGGCAATCGACTGCAAAGCGACCAAAACGTGGGCCGCTGCAAGGTTGGTGTCAATTGCATCATGGGGGGCCGCCGCATGACCACCCTGCCCGTCTAACACAATATCAAACTGATCCGTTGCCGCCAACAACGCCCCCGGACGGATTGCAAATTCGCCCACTGGAAAATCTGGCATGTTGTGCATGCCGTAGACTTCTTGGATCTGCCACCGGTCCATCATCCCGTCTTTGACCATCTCATTGCCACCGCCACCACCTTCTTCGGCAGGTTGAAAGATCAACACACAGCGACCATCAAAGTTACGTGTTTCCGCAAGATATTGCGCGGCACCCAGCAGCATCGCGGTATGTCCGTCATGCCCACAAGCGTGCATTTTACCGGGTATTTTTGAGGCATACTCAAGCCCAGTTGCCTCGTGGATTGGCAGAGCGTCCATATCAGCACGCAAGCCAATGGCGCGCCCTGTAGTGTTGGTCTTGCCCTCAATCACCGCAACAACGCCGGTGCGCCCGATGCCCGTGGTGATATCGGTGATGCCAAAACTGCGCAGTCTTTCTTCGACGAACTTTGCTGTTTCATGCACGTCAAATTGCAGTTCAGGATATTGATGTAAATGCCGACGCCATCCTGTGATTTCGGCATGTGTTTCGGCAAATCTGTTCTTAATTGGCATTGTGTTTTCCCCTGTGTTTGGGGTCAGACGTTTGGCCCCAACTGCATCGCACTGCCATCTGTGAATCGGCCTGCACGGAATCTATTTAGATCATGCCCCACCGCGTCCCCAGTGACCAGAGCCGCCAGCACACGTCCCATGCCCGGACCGATCCCAAATCCGTGACCTGACATGCCTGTGCCAATGGTGAGGCCCGGAATTTGCACACATTTATCAACCACCGGGACAATATCTGGCATCGTATCAATCATCCCAGCCCAGGCAGATTTCAAGACGACAGGTGGCAATCCCGGAAACATTTGTGCAAAATCACGCAGTAAGCGATTGATTTTACGCATGTTTGGTGCAGGATTTAGGATCCGCATGTCCTCAAACGGCGTGCAATCTGTCCCTGTCCATTTGCGCCGCGTTGTCCATGCATCCGGGAACCCCTTGGGTGCAGCAGGCAAAAGGCGCTGGCCAAGAGGATTGGCGCGCAATTGGGTAAGATATTTGGGAAAAGAGCGTAGCGCATCTGGCCCCACAAAAAGCTCAGGTGCCCCCGGTGGAGCCAGCGTATACCCGCCGTCCTCTCGGCGGCGAAACGCCACTTTGCGGCTTGCCGCCGCACCTGCATCAATTTCTGGTAATGGTTCAGTTGCCGCGACATTTTCACGTACCGATAATTGCGGCAATGTGACGCCGTGGTTGCGCAAAAACAGCGAGGACCACGCCCCGCCTGCCAACACGACCTGCGTTGTCTTAATCCGCCCCGCTTCGGTGATCACACCTGCAACACGCCCTGCCTCAAGGTCCAACATACGAACGGCGCAGTTTTCAACAATTGTGACACCTTCGCGTGCAGCAATGGCCGCCAGCGCCGGAACCGCCACCCAAGGTTCGGCGCGCATATCAGATGGCGTAATCAACGCACCTGCAAAGCGATGCGCCATGTCAGGGTATCGCGCTGCGGTTTGCTCGGCGGATAAGATATGACTGTCCAACCTATTTGCCCGCGCATGGGGCAGCCAAGCCTCATAGCCCGCCAGTTCCTTTTCGCTTTTGGCAAAATAGGTGATCCCGGTTTGGCGCAGCCCGACGTCCACATTGGTTTGGCCCGCCAATTCGCGCCACAACTTACCAGCCTCAACCATGATCGGGATTTCATCGGGATCGCGCCCTTGTTGCCTGATCCATCCCCAATTGCGCGAAGATTGTTCGCCAGCAATACGCCCCTTTTCCAGCAGCGTTACGCTGTGTCCCCCACGTGCAAGGAATAGCGCGGTGCAGACCCCAATCACACCACCACCGATGACCACCACATCTGTCTGATCAGGTGCCGGACCGGGATAGGTGATGGGCATGTCGGTGCTAAAGGGGAAGGTTGTCATGACTGTCACGCTTTCTAGCAAAGATGCGGTAAGTAAGGTGGGTGCATCGCCCACCCACAGCGCCCTTAGTGCTGTAGGCGTTCAACCAGTTTGCGCATGAAATCATGGCCTGCGTTAAACTGTGCCACTTCGATAAACTCATTGGGCTGATGTGCCTGTGCGATGTCGCCCGGCCCACAGATCACCGCAGAATATCCTGCCTCCTGAAACTGTCCTGCCTCAGTGCCATAGCTCACTTTGTGACTCGCATTGTCGCCCGTGATCTGGCGCACAAGTGTTTCGGCTTCGCCGTCATTTTCAGGCTGCAAGGCTGGCACATCAAAGCGCGGTGTCACCTCAATGCGCGTATCCGCCACCACGGCCTGCATTTGCTTTTCAACTTCGCCAACCTTTTTCAGATAGGCCATGCCCCAAGCATTTTTATCTTCCCCCGGCACCACACGGAAATCCATCGCAAATTTGCAGTCTTTCGCGGTGATGTTGTGGGCTGTGCCACCCTCGATCATGCCAACATGCACGGTTGTAAAAGGCGGGTCAAACATCGCAGCCAGATCACTGGGTTTACGGGCAAAGTTTTCCGTGTTCATTTCATTGGCCCATTCAATCAACTTGGCCCCTGCCATGATCGCATTGACGCCTGTATGCAGCAGCGATGAATGGACCTCAAAGCCCACAACATGGGTATTAAAGCCAGTGCCACCTTTATGTCCCGTAACCGCCTGCATGGTTGATGGTTCGCCCACGATCACCGCTGAGCCTTTGGGCAAAACAGGTTGCATGGCCTCAATCATCGGGGGCGCACCAGTGCAGCCAACTTCTTCATCAAAGCTGAGCGCGATTTGCAGCGGACGTTTTACGCCCCCATGATGCGCCTCAACCAAGGCCCAAATCGCCAACGCGTCAAAGCCCTTCATATCGCAGGTGCCACGCCCGTAATATTTGCCGTCTTTTTCAACAACACGAAACGGGTCCGTCTCCCAAGGTTGACCATCCACCGGCACAACGTCTGTGTGTCCAGACAGCACAATCGCGCCTTCCTCCCAAGGACCGACATGGGCAAACAGTGCGTGTTTTGGTTGGTCTGGGTCGATGTAGCGATAACTTTCGATACCGTGGCTCGTTAGGTATTCAGCCACCCAATCAATCAACGGAATGTTGGTGTCGCGGCTGACGGTTGGAAAACTGATCAGCTTTTCCATCAACGCAAAGGGGGTCATGCGCACTGTCATCATTTTTTCCTTTAATACCCACTATCCGTTGTCAGTACGAAATGTCCCGGCTCAACCTCATCATACACGGAAGGTTCTGCGACATAGCTGACCGGGTGTATCGGGGACGGGATCGGTTTAAAATTCAGATCTTTTTCGTCCTTACGCTTGCGTGGATCAGCAATGGGAACGGCTTTCATCAGAGCTTGAGTATAGGGGTGCTGTGGGTTTTCGAACACGCGGCGGCGCGGTCCCATTTCCACAATGCGGCCCAGATACATCACACCAACCTGATGGCTGACCCGTTCAACAACAGCCATGTCATGACTGATAAACAGAAACGACAGCTCCATCTCTGCCTGCAGTTCCAACATTAGGTTCAACACCTGTGCCTGCACAGATACGTCCAGCGCGGACACGGCTTCATCCGCGATGATCAGCTTGGGTTTAAGTGCAAGCGCACGCGCGATGGCCACCCGTTGCCGTTGCCCGCCTGACAATTCATGTGGAAAACGCCGCATAAAGCTGCGCGGCAATTCAACGCGATCAAACAGGGTTTCGATCCATTCAGTAAGTGCCGCGCCTTTGAGCAAACCAAAATTGTGGATCGGCTCCGCGACTTGTTCCGCAAGCTGGATTTGCGGATTGAGCGAGGCAAACGGGTCCTGAAAGATCATTTGCATATCAAGGCGCGCGGTGCGCAAATCCTGTTGGTTCAAGGCCATGATGTCTTTGCCAGCAAGGTTGATCTCGCCTGTCATAGGCTCGACCAAGCGCAGGATCGAACGGCCCGCCGTCGACTTGCCACAGCCACTTTCGCCAACAAGGCTAAGAGTTTGGCCTTTGTTGATCGTAAACGACAAATCTTCTACCGCGTGAACATTCGCCACTGTCTGACGGAAAAATCCACCTTTGACCGGAAAGCGCGTTGTAAGGTTTTTGACCGACAACAACACCTCATCGGTGCCCTTGATCGGCGCAATCGGCTTGTCTTCGGAACCAAGCAGTTTCATCGGTTCGGGGTAGTCTTTGCCCGTCATTTCACCCAGTTTTGGAACAGCGGCGAGCAGTGCTTTTGTGTAGGGGTGCTGCGGGTTCTCAAAAATCTCCTCGACGGTGCCTTCTTCGACCTTGTTGCCACGAAACATCACCACAACGCGGTCGGCCATCTGGGCCACGACAGCCATGTCATGGGTGATGAACATCACGGCAGTCCCGGTCTCGCGCTTGAGGCGGTCCATCAGGGCCAATATTTCGGCTTGAATTGTTACATCCAGCGCCGTTGTCGGTTCA
>CALKXT010000126.1 GCA_938003685.1 uncultured Sulfitobacter sp.
CACAGGTGAGTTTACGTTTGAAACCGTCAAACCCGGTGCGGTTCCGTTTCCCGACGGGCGTATGCAAGCGCCACACATTACTGCATGGATCGTGGCACGTGGTATCAACATTGGTTTGCACACCCGCATCTATTTTGAGGACGAACCTGATGCCAACGTCCTTGATCCTATTCTGACGCGGATCGAACACCAAAATCGTATTCCGACGTTACTGGCAAGAAAACAAGACGACGGTAGCTATCGGTTTGATGTGCATCTGCAAGGTCCTCTTGAAACCATCTTCTTTGATATCTGAGGTATTCATGTCAAACCCCTGCATTATTTGCGTTGCGATTACCGGATCTTTGCCAACCAAGGACAATAACCCGGCAGTGCCGATCACAATCTCAGAACAGATCGAAAGCACGCATGAAGCGTTTGAAGCAGGGGCAAGTATTGCGCATTGTCACGTGCGTGATGATGTAGGCAAGCCAACGTCTGATCCTGACCGTTTTGCGCGGCTCAAGGCAGGCATCGAGGCGCATTGCCCCGGTATGATTGTACAGCTTTCGACCGGTGGTCGTTCTGGATCGGGACGTGAAAGAGGCGGCATGTTAAAACTTTCGCCTGACATGGCATCGCTGTCTGTTGGGTCTAACAATTTTCCAACACGGGTCTATGAGAACAGCCCTGATCTGGTCGATTGGCTTGCGTCTGAAATGATGACCCATAATGTGAAGCCAGAGATCGAAGCCTTTGATCTGGGTCACATCGTCCAAGCGACTCGAATGGCAGCAGACGGTCGCCTCAAGGGTCCGCTATATGTCCAATTTGTCATGGGCGTTAAGAATTCGATGCCTGCGGATGAGCCAATTTTTGACTTTTATATCGAGACATTGAAACGCCTTGCGCCTGACGCACAGTGGTGCGCGGCGGGTATTGGGCCTGCGCAATTAACCATAAATGAATGGTCAATTTCCAAAGGTGGGCACACCCGAACCGGCCTTGAAGATAACGTGCGTCTGGACCGTGAACATCTTGCGCCGTCCAACGCAGCGCTGGTTCGTCGTGCGGTAGAGTTTTGCGAAAAGTACGAGCGCCCTGTCGCCACATGGCAACAAGCGCGGGCTATCCTGGGTCTTAGACCGGGCGCATAGCATTTTCTAATTCTGCTAAGCTGTGTTTTGGGAATTGCGTAAGCAACTCTGAAACGTGCAGCCTGCAAACGGGTCCACGCCAATCCATTGGAAATACAAAATCAGGTAGAATAGGTGCCTTAAGCACGATGCGGCGCCACGCGTGCACCACCAGTACGCGAAATACAGCGCTTTCAAGGATGCTAAGGTCAGGACCACTGTTGAGTTGAGCTTGTACCGTTTCCAAAGTGACTGCAAATGCGCGTGAATTTTCCAAGGTCTTGTTGTCACAAACCTTGTTTCGCATCCAATTTGGCAGTGGCTTATCCGGGTTCAATTTAGTGATAAACGCCTCTGATTGAGTCCGTTCGTCGGCTGTTAGAAGTAAGTTTGATGCAACCCATACACCGCTATCACCGCTATGACTTTGTGGCTGCCCCGGATCAGTCAAAACCAACCACGCCTGTTTTGCCGCTGGATTAGGGGCGTAAATTCGAGGAGAGGCTTCGCCGCTTTGAGCGCGCCCCCAGTCGGTCAGAAAATATGTGCTTGTGCGACCATTCCGCTCGTTTTCGATCCAGCCGTCTTTACGCAATCGATGCAAAGCTACGCGCATTGCTTCTGGCTTGATACCGATAAGTTCACGGACATTGGTTAACATCACACCACTGATCCGCGCCCCTTTTTCTTGGGCCAGCTCACCAAATATCGTCACCAGCAGCGACCAGACCCTTGGGGTCTGGCCTGCGGTCAATTGTTTGACAATGCTATGAAAGGATGCGGTTTCCACACCTGTTTCATACTGCGCAATCGCACAGGTTCCAAGCCTAGGATTTATAAGCGTTCATTGTCAAAAGCTCGTATTCCGCGACCAATTCGTCGTTCTGATTGGTCAGTGTAACGTGCCAGCGCACTTCGCCGTATTCATCGTTTCGCGGTGTCTTGTGCTTCACGCTTAGCCGCACTTTGACGCTGTCGCCCGCCTCAACAGGTTTCATAAAGCGCAAATTATCCAAACCAGTATTCGCCAGAACGGGGCCTTCGCCGGGTTCAACAAAAAGGCCCGCCGCAAAACTCAACAATAGATATCCATGTGCGACGCGCCCCGGAAAGAATGGATTACGTTTGGCCGCTTCATCATCCATGTGGGCATAAAATGTATCGCCTGTGAATTCGGCAAAGTGTTCGATATCTTCTAGTGTTATGGCGCGTGGGTCGGTGTGTATCGTTTCACCAATTTCAAGGTCCTCGAAGTGACGTGTGAACGGATGAGCCGGTGCTGGTTTTTCCGTTGCACCGGGCACCCATTTGCTGCCAATAGCCGTCAGAATATCGGGGCTACCTTGGATCGCTGTGCGCTGCATGTAATGCATGACACCGCGTATGCCGCCCATTTCCTCACCACCACCTGCGCGACCGGGGCCGCCATGGACCATATGAGGTAGGGGTGAGCCGTGACCGGTGGATTCTTTCATACTGTCACGGTTGTTGAAATAAAGCCGTCCATGGAATGCACCTGCACCCAATGCAACAGCGCGCGCGACATTGGTGTCATGGGTAATCACCGAGGCCACGAGCGAACCTTGCCCTTTGTTCACAAGAGCAATGGCATGATCTAAGTCGCGGTAACCCATGATGGTCGACACTGGGCCAAAGGCTTCGGTGTCATGTACCCGTTCGGCGGTATCTGGGTTTGCACAATGATACACCAGTGGCGGCAGAAATGCACCTCTTGCGCTGTCAGCACCCTGTACCTCGAAATTATCAGGATCGCCAAACACGCGCTCTGCTTCGGTTGCGATGATTGATGCTTTTTCAAGTACGTCACGTTTTTGGCTGTTTGACACAAGTGCGCCCATGCGCGTGGCTTCGGCCTGTGGATCGCCAATGATCACTTTTGACAGGCGTGCGCTGAGGGCTTCGATGACGGCATCGACCTGCGATTGCGGTGCAAAGATACGGCGGATTGCGGTACACTTTTGGCCCGCTTTGGTGGTCATTTCGCGCTGCACTTCTTTGACAAACAGATCAAATTCCGGCGTACCTGCAATAGCGTCAGGGCCAAGAACAGAGGCGTTAAGGCTGTCTTGTTCTGAGGCAAAACGGACCGAGTTCTGCAACAGTTTGGGATTGGCGCGCAGCTTTAGCGCCGTGTCGGCTGACCCGGTAAAGGCAACGGCGTCCTGGCAGTCGAGATGATCCAGCATATCGCCCAAACCGCCGCTGACCAGTTGCAGCGCGCCTGTTGGCAACAGACCGCTGTCCAGCATCATTCGTACGCAGGCTTCGGTTACGTAACAGGTTGCTGTTGCCGGTTTGACGATGGCGGGGACGCCAGCAAGCAGGGTGGGCGCAAGTTTCTCAAGCATCCCCCAAACTGGAAAGTTGAAGGCGTTGATGTGTACCGCGACACCTTGCAATGGTGTACAGATGTGGCGGCCCATAAACGCACCGGTGCGACCCAATTGTTCTGGCGGACCGTCAAGGTAAACATGCCCATCTGGCATTTCGCGTCGACCTTTGGAAGCAAATACAAGCATCGTGCCGATGCCACCGTCCACGTCGATTTTATGGTCCGACAGGGTCGCGCCGGTGTCGTAGCTGAGTTCATAG
>CALKXT010000127.1 GCA_938003685.1 uncultured Sulfitobacter sp.
GACAGATCAAATAACCGTTTTCACGCACTTCGCGTTCGATGGTTTTCTCTGGGTCGCCGCCAATATCAACAAAGGTTTTTTCCACACCAAAGGTGCCAAACAAAACTTCGTCACGCATGATTTCTGAATCAAGCTTTTGACGACACAACATGCCCTGCCAGCCTGTGCTGATCGTTGGCGACGCGACAATCGTCAGCCAGTCGCGAAACAGATCGCCACCTAAAACCTGCGGGATCGAAACAACGTGGCAATCGTAATAGACGCCGGTGTAGATCGGCCAGTCGCGTCCAGTTTGCTTGGCGGTATATGTGGTTATCTGGGTCAAAGCGTTTCCTCGGTCGGAAATTTATGGGCAATGATTGGCATCACGACAGGCGAACGAAACGCCGTGCCGGTGATTTGTGGTTTTGGGCCGGGTGCAAAGGCGATATCGGCAAAGGTGTCCAACAAAACCTCGACGCAATCGCATATCTCAATCGTGGCAAGGTTTTTGCCGACGCATTGATGTTTACCTGCGCCAAAGCTGAGGACACGATTTGACGGCGGGCGTTCTGAATCAAAGTTATCAGGTCCATCAAAAAGCGCAGGATCACGTGCCGCTGCGGCCAAGTTCACCGTCACGGCGGCACCCGCAGGGACGGGCACACCCAGCACTTCGGTGGCTTTGGCCGCCAAACGCAATGTCGTGTGAATTGGCGGCTCATAGCGCATGACTTCGGTCACGAAATTCGAAATCGCAGCCGTGTCTCCCCGCAGTTTTTTCTGCAAGTCGGGTGTGTCACACAACAGCCAAATGCAATTTGCAATCAGGCGGTTGGTGGTATCAATCGCCGCCGGGATCAACAGAGACACATGGCGTGTGATCTCAACCATACTCGGCTGACCGTTCTCATGTTGCTGGCGCAGATATGAGCCGATGATCGAGCTGTCAAAACTACCGACCTCAACCAAACCGGCCAGAAGATCGTCAAGGTATGGGACAAGTTCGCCCATTGCAGCAATGCCAGCGGCCTTGGTTTCCGGTGTGGCGAAATCGAGATAGGAAATGATCGGCGCACAGACACGTTTAAAGAAATCAAAGTCACTATCGGGGATGCCGATAATCCGTGACATCACCTGCAACGGCACCAAATCGCAAAAGTCAGAAACCCAGTTTTGTGCTTCGCCGTCTTTCAGGTCTGCAACCCGTTCGCGGATGGTCGGCAGAATGATCTCTTCGCGGTACTGTTGGTTTTTGCCAACATTGATCGCCTCAGAGAGGGCAATGCGCAAGCGGCGGTGGTTCTCACCGTCCAGATCAACAACCGTGGGACCGAACATGATGCGCGATGCGCGAAACGGGCTTTCGACGGTAAAGTCTTTGCTGACCATGACCGCGCGCACTGCTTCTGCCGAAAAGGCAAAATACTGGCGATATCTGTCAGAATAGAAAAACGGCGTTTCTTTGATCAGCTTTGCGTAAACCGGATAGGGATCATCCTGAAACGCGCGGCCCAGAAAATCGACCTCTGCCAGAGGGTCGCTCACAGCTTCTTTGATCTGCGCAACACCTGTCACGGTTTCACCGCCACAAAGTTCAGGCGCACGTAATCCACCATCCATTTGCCGTCTGCCCGGCACAGATCAGGGCGACATAGTTCAACCATACGGTCGATCACAGTATTGCGTTGCGCATCTGTCAGGTCAGACAGAATTTCGTTACTGTAGGTTTCAAACCAGCCACGCACATCTGTCGGCAATTCGGTGGGACGCGCACGCAGCACGCATTTGTTAACCTTGAAACCAGCCTGTTCCAGCCGTGCAGTTTGATCATCCACACTTGGAAAGACCCACGGATCACGTGCGGCAAAATCGATATCCATTTCCGCAAGCGCGTTTGTCATAGCAGCGCGGATTAGAGCGATATTTCCGTCGCCGCCCATCTCAACCACAAAGCGACCACCGTCTTTGAGGGCTTTGAAACTGCGCGCAGCGATCTGGTCTTGCTTTGGCATCCAATGCAGCGCGGCATTGGAAAACACGGCATCGAATTGCGCGTCATAATCAATCTCTTGGGCATCACCCACATGCGCATCAACACCGCGCGCGCAGGCGGCGGCGATCAGGCTGGAACTGCTGTCCACCCCAATCACGTCGCACCCGGCCTCAATCATGGCAGCGGCTAATTCGCCGTCACCACAACCCAAATCAAGCACCGCCTCGCCCTGTTGAGGGGCGAGGTCTTGCATCACTACTTGCGTCAACGCTGATACGTACCCCGCGTGGGTCGCGTAATCATCAGCGTTCCAGTGATCATTTGGCATCGTTCATGGCCTTCATGTGAGCCAACGCAGAGTCCAAATAACGCACGGAATTGTTCAAACGATAGAAGGCACCACGCGCGATTTCTTGGGCTGCGGCTTCGCTTTCGGTGACCAAGGGCGCGACCACGTTGTTGAACCAACCCTGCGCGTGTCCTGTATCCACAGAGATGTGCAAATCATGGTAAACATTTGCACGATCCGAAAAGCCAAGACGCTCAAAACCGCGTAAGATCTTCTTGAAACGTGAAGGCGCGAGATATTCAGAAACACCAAAGTACCCGATGGCTTTGTAGAAATGCTCGCGTTCAAAGCACACGCCAGCCGATAGGTTGCCGGATGATTTTGACAGTGTCGAAAGCGTTTCACTTACATAGGCAGGTGTGATTTCCAGCTCGTCAATCAGATGCTTAAAGAGGGTTGTGTGGACCTCTTCGGGTTTGCCGTTGCCCATTTCGTCCCAATAGTTATGGGCGATTTCCAACTTGGTCACACCAGCAGTGCCAAGCTGCATCAACGCAAGGCAATCATCGAATTTCGGGTCCAGCGTGGTTTCCTGGGCAAAGAAATACTTGAGGTTTTCGCGTGTCGCTTCTTTGGTCAAGAATGGTTCATAAATCGGGTGCGTGTAGACGCGGTGCGACTGAATTTGCTTGCGCAGCCATGTCACATATTCCGTACCGTCGCGTGGCATCGTCGCTAGGATTTCTGCGTCAAGATATGCGTCTTCTTGTGCAAACAAACCGCGCATCAATTCGGATGCAACATCCGTGGGAAGCCCACCAAAGAAACGTCCGGCTTTTTCCGATGCAGGAACCGCAAACTGATAGTCAAAAAAGCTGGCCAAAGCGGATTGCATTCGGTCTGCCGCCTCTGGGTCTGTCTCGGCCGCAGAAATCGCATCACGGGTCGCCTGCATGACCTTGGCGCGCAGCACATAATCGTCATTCAGTTTGTCCAACGCGGACTGATCCAGTTTAAAAATATCCTCCATAAACTGGGCAATATTTACGTCAGAAGTTTCTAGCCATGATTGATCTAACATTAAAATTCCTTTCGGGCCGCGACGCCAATCGCCGGGTGGATTGAAAAACTTGAGTCGCTACCTCAGCGATAATTAACCTTTTGTAAAGGCATCTATGGTTGAATTTTATTTTTGAAAAATGACCTTTGACGCAACGTCAAATACTGTTAATGGGCCGATAGATTTGCACGTCAAATTTTCCTTTTTTGAAATGGAATTTCATGCCCTCTCGCGTCCAGAAAAAGCTGTCAGGGGACACTGAAAAATCCCTACCTCAATCACAAACTATAGGATTTTTTGCTGCAATTTCAGTAGTTTTCATTTGGTCAGGCTGGATCGTTCTTTCGCGCAATGGTGTGCAAGGTGACTTTTCAATTTGGGATCTTGGCCTTTTGCGATTCGGCACAGCGGCAGTTATTGTGCTTCCATTTTTGCTGGGCAAAATTTCGCTGAAAACGCTATTTTCGATTCGTATTGCTTTACCTGCCTTGGCAAGCGGCGCGATTTACGTATTGCTTAGCTTTGCTGCCTTGCGAAACTCACCCGCAACAAACGCAGGGGTTGTAGTGAACGGTTTGATGCCAATCGTCACAATCATTCTTTTATTCGTGATGGCATCGCGAAAACCGACACGGTTGGATATTGTATTGAGCATGGTTTTGCTGGGGGCAAACCTGATTTTACTCAAAGGCAACTTGATCGAATTTAGCGCATTTGCACTGTTCCTTGGCGCGACATTTTCGCTGACTTTTTACATGGTATCCGTGAAGCAATGGCAGCTTGATCCCAAGCTATTTTTCTTTGCTGTTCCAGTCGTGAATGCAACCGTGATGATCCCGCTTTGGTTGGCCTTGGATGGTGACTTGACGGGACCAATTGGGCCGATTGCCCTACAGGCCGGATATCAGGGTGTTCTAGTCACTTTGGGGGCCGTAACGATGTTGACTTATGCCATTCACAAAATCGGCTCAATCGCGGCATCGATGATCATGGCAGCTGTGCCATTTACCACGGCTGTTCTGGCGTATTTTGTGCTAGGCGAAGGCATCACAATTCTGCATGTTGTCGCGCTGGTTCTCTGTACAGGCGGGATCACCTTGCACATCCTCAAGAACCGCCGCTAGGAACGCTGGCCGTTTCTAAAGGCCATCCAGTTCATGCGCCCAAGGCGGGTTCGCGCCAGGGCGGCTAACGGTAATTCCCGCAACCTTGGTTCCTGCTGACAAGGCGTTGCTGGCTTGCTCGGGGTTGAGTGCTTGGATTGCCGATTTCGATAATTGCCCCTGCATGGAAAGCTGTGCCAACACACCGGCGTTGAACGTATCGCCCGCCCCCACGGTGTCCGCAACTTTCGTGCGTTGTGCAGGAACCTCAACCACCTGTTCATCCCCAAACAGCGCCATTGCGCCATCACTGCCTCGCGTCACAATAACCATTTCAGGGCCAGAAATCTGCAACCTTTCTGCTTTTTCAAGCAAGGTCAGAGGGCCGGGAACGATCCAATCCAAATCCTCGTCCGATACCTTTAAGATATCTGTATGAGCGATCAGGCGCTCGAGGCGCGCACGATATGCTGGTTCGTCCGTGACAAAGTTTATGCGAATATTCGGGTCAGCTACGATCACCCGTTTGCCTGCTTCACGCACCGCAAGATCGACATAAAAGTCAGCAGCAGGCGCGTTGATCAGGCTGATACCGCCAAAATACAGGGCTGTGGCATCGTCAGAGATATCTGGCATCTGTTCAGGCACCAGCATCCGACCCGCGCTGTTCTCATCAAAAAACAGATAGCTCGCCTGCCCATTCTTAAGCGCGACAAACGCCAGTGTGGTCCGGCGATCAGACACAACGACATTGTCAGTCGCAACATGGCTTTCTTGCAGTGCATTGCGCAGCATGTCGCCAAACATATCCGTCGAAATACCCGAGACAAAGCCAACAGGTGCGCCTAAACGCCCCAAAGCGATTGCAGTGTTGAAAACCGCGCCCCCCGCGTGTGGCGTAAAGCCCTCGCGTCCGTCAGTATCGACGGTCGGGATCATATCGATCAACGCCTCACCGCAACAGATGATCATATCCATGTCCTTTTGACGGGTTAGCCACGCAACCATAGGCCACATATTTATTTATGAAAGATAGGACTGTAACGTCGCTTCGGTGCCGTTGGCATCAAGCGATTCAAAAGCAACCGAGAATGCCGCAACGAACCCGGCATCATGGGCCAGATCGCTGTAGATGTCATCTTGGGACAACCATGCCATCGGGTCATCCGACGCGCGGCGTGCGGCGCTTTGGAGGTTAGTCCAGTCAGGGTCGTTGTCCGCAATCACGTGGCCCGCATCGGTCACGCCCTTGCAATACTGGCACCACAACGCCGAACTTAGTGCCAAACCTTTGGGCACATGTCCCGCTTTCAATCCGTCACGAATTGATGGGATGATAAATTTTGGCTGGCGGTTTGATCCGTCATGGCACAGTCGCGCTGTGGTATCGGCCACACCGGGGTTTTCAAAGCGACCACATATTGAGTCGATGTAGGCAGCTGGGGTAAAGCCCGCCACCGGGTCGACATGCTGCATCACGTCATCGCGCAATACTTTACGCAGATAGCTTCGGATCAGGTCATTGCCCATCGCGTCATGTACGAACTCGATTCCCATCAATGCCGCAGGGTATGCCAATATCGCATGGCCACCGTTCAACAGGCGGATTTTCATCCGCTCAAAAGCGTGGATATCGTCAGTAAAGGTAACGCCAACGCTTTCAAGATCGGGGCGGCCATTTACAAATTTGTCTTCCAAGACCCACTGCCGGAAGGGTTCGCAAAAAACCGGAAAGTTGTCTTGGATACCAAATTTGGACAGCAACAGATCGCGCTCACGCGGGCCCGTTGCAGGGGTGATACGATCCACCATACCGTTTGGGAAGGTCACGTTATCTGCAACCCATTTTGCCAGATCAGGATCTTGGGCTTTGGCCATCTCCATTACCGCCGCACGCGCAACATCACCGTTCCCAGGCAAGTTATCACAGGACATAACCGTAAAAGCCGCCACACCTTCTGCGCGACGTGCAGAAAGTCCCGCGAGGAGCGCACCAAACACCGTATTTGGTGCAGCAGGGTTTGCAATGTCCGCAGCGATATCGGGATGGGTGATGTCAAATGTTCCCGTTGACGCATCAACAAAATAGCCGCCCTCAGTCACCGTAAGAGAAACGATTTTAGTCTCTGGGTTCGACATTGCCGCAACCAAGGGCGCGTTGCCTTTTGGGGCCACATCAACAAAGTCGATCATCGCGCCAATAATTTCAGCTTTGTAGTTTTGGTGATCCACCTCAACCACGGAGTACAACCAATCTTGCTCGCTCAACATTTGGCGCATCTGTGCATCGGGCTGACGCACACCTGCCCCACGAATAGCCCAAGCAGGGTCACCGCCAGCGTTCAACAGATCATTTAGATATACGCCTTGATGTGAACGGTGAAAATTCCCGATGCCAATGTGCAAAATACCGGCACTAAGCTGATTACGTGCATATTTGGGACTGCCCACTGCGGATGGCAACTCTGCGAAAGAGGAAAGACCAAGCGAAAGTGTCATATCAATTCATCCAGTTCCCGCCATCCACATTGTAGGTCTGCGCCACAATGTAATCGGCATCATCGGAGGCTAGAAACACAGCCATCCCTGTTAGGTCCTCAGCCGTGCCCATGCGTCCAAAAGGAACAGCGGCACCAACTTGTTTTCTCTTTTCGCCCAAGGCCAACCCTTCGGCCTTGGCAAAGAGTTCATCCACGTGATCCCAATGCGCACCGTCCACAACACCCGGGGCGATCGCATTCACGTTGATCTTGTGTTCAATCAGGTTCAATCCGGCAGATTGCGTCAGGCTGATCACCGCAGCTTTGGTTGCACAGTACACGCCAACCAGTGCTTCACCGCGACGCCCCGCTTGGGATGCCATATTGATGATCCGCCCGCCTTGACCACGTTTGATCATGGCGCGTGACACGGCCTGTATCATGAAAAGCGTTCCAGATACATTCACTGCAAACAGGCGCTCATAGCTTGCCCGTGTAATATCAGTGATGCCATCCAGATCAAAAAGTGCTGCGTTATTAATCAGAATGTCGATACCGCCAAGTTGCGCAATAGTGGCGGACACACATGCATCAATTGAGACCTGATCCGTCACATCCAATTCTTGAGCATACGCGCCCTCGCCCAACTCCGCAGCCGCAGCTTGTGCCGCTTTCAGGTCGATATCGGCCAGTACAACCTGCGCGCCTTCTTGCAGGTATCGGGCCGCAAATGCCAACCCGATCCCACGCGCGGCACCCGTAATCAGTGCAATTTTACCACCCAAACGCATCATCAGATTCTTTGATCGTTGTCGTCAAACTTGTGCATTTTTTCCATGTCAGGCGACAGATAGATCGTGTCGTTATGTTTGACTTGCATGTCACCAGAAATACGCACGGTAACCATCTCGGCAAGGCCCGTATCATGGACGTGGATAAAGGTGTCAGAGCCAAGATGCTCTGCGACGCCGACGCGGCCTTTCCACATGCCTTCGGTCTTTGAGACCTGCACGTGTTCTGGGCGGATACCAATGGTTTTTGCGCCATGTTTTTGAGCTTCGGATCCGGTAAACAGGTTCATATTGGGTGAACCGATAAAACCAGCGACAAATGTGTTTTGTGGGCTGTGATAAAGGTCCAGTGGCGACCCAACCTGTTCGATATTACCAGCTTGAAGCACTACGATCTTGTCCGCCATTGTCATGGCTTCGACCTGATCGTGGGTCACATAGATCATCGTGGTTTTCAGGGTGTTGTGCAATTCGCTGATCTCTAGGCGCATGTTCACACGCAAGGATGCATCAAGGTTCGACAATGGTTCATCAAACAGGAACGCTGCTGGTTCACGCACAATCGCACGGCCAATTGCCACGCGCTGGCGTTGACCACCAGACAATTGTCCGGGACGACGGTCGATGTAATCAGCAAGGTTCAAAACAGACGCCGCGTTGTTCACTTTGGCGTCGATTTGGTCCTGTGGCATGCCTGCCATTTTCAACGGGAACGCAATGTTTTTGCGGACCGACATGTGTGGATACAGCGCGTAAGATTGGAACACCATCGCGAGGCCGCGTTTGGCGGGCGGGACTTCGGTGGCTTCGCGGCCATCAATGGTGATGTTGCCGGATGTCACATCCTCAAGGCCCGCAATCAGGCGCAGCAAGGTGGATTTACCGCAGCCTGAGGGGCCAACAAAGACCACGAACTCGCCCTCGTTGATCTCAAGATCAAGTGGCGGGATGACTTGGACGTCGCCAAAGCTTTTGGTGACTTGGTTGAGTGTAATGTTACCCATTATGCAGCATCCTGTTTTGAGGAATTACCCAACGCCATAAGAGTAGGCGTTGGGTAATGCGTGATAAGTGTCTGGTTCAGGATGCGCATTATTTTACCGCTCCGAATGTGAGACCACGAACAAGCTGTTTCTGAGAGAACCAGCCCATGATGAGAATTGGGGCGACTGCCATCATCGAGGCCGCCGACAGCTTGGCATAAAACAGCCCTTCTGGTGCCGAGAAGCTGGCGATGAATGCTGTCAGCGGTGCCGCGTTGACCGTCGTCAAAAGGATTGTCCAGAACGCTTCGTTCCATGCCAGAATGATGTTCAGCAGAATGGTAGAGGCAATGCCCGGGATCGCCATTGGCGTCAGCACGTGAATAATCTCTGACTTGAGGCTGGCACCATCCATGCGGGCGGCTTCCAAAATCTCGCCGGGGATTTCCTTGAAGTAGGTATACAGCATCCACACGATGATCGGCAGGTTGATCAACATCAACACCACGATCAGCAAAATACGGCTGTCGATGACGCCCAACCATTTGGCCAACAGAACCAATGGGTACAACACGCCGACGGCTGGCAACATCTTGGTGGAGAGCATCCACATCAACACATCCTTTGTGCGTTTACCGGGGACAAAGGCCATGGCCCATGCCGCTGGGACCGCAATGATGATCCCAAGGATCGTAGAGCCAACGGCAATGATGATCGAGTTCATCAATGCTTTGGGATAGTTTGAGCGTTCTTGCACCGCTGTATAGTTCTCTAACGTCCAATCAAAGAAGAACCAGACGGGTGGGTCCGCAATCGCCGCCCCTTCGGTTTTGAACGAGGTCAGAAACGTCCACATAATCGGGAAGAACATCAACAGACCAAACGCCCAAGCGAGGATGGTCCACGAGACTTTTTGCTTCGTTGTGATGGCACGGGCCATAACGCATTCCTCCCTTAGGTATCTAGGTTCTTGCCGACGATCCGCATCAGGAAGATCGCAACAATGTTTGCAAGGATGACGGCGATGATACCACCTGCGGATCCGAGACCGACGTTCTGGCTTTCTAGCACACGCTGATACACAAGATACGTCAGTGTCCGAGTACCAAAGGCCCCGTTGGTGGTGACGAAAATCTCAGCAAAGATCGACAACAGAAAGATTGTTTGGATCAAGATCACAACAGTGATGGCACGGCTTAGGTGCGGCAAGATAATAAAGCGGAACCGAGACAATGCAGGTGCGCCGTCCATTTCAGCCGCTTCAAGTTGTTCACTGTCCAACGATTGTACCGCCGTCAACAAGATCAGCGTGGCAAACGGTAGCCATTGCCATGCAACGATGATGACGATTGAAAAGATAGGTGCCTGACTTAAAAAATCATAAGGCTGCATCCCTAACCATTTGTAAAGATACGAAAATAGACCGTTGTCGACGTTGAAAAACATATTCTTCCAGACCAACGCAGACACGGTGGGCATGATAAAGAACGGTGCAATAACCAGCATGCGAACTACGCCCTGACCAAAGATCGGTCGGTCAAGCAGCAGCGCCATCAACACCCCGCCGATGATCGTGATGGATAGAACACCACCAACCATCCACAGGGTCGTGAAGACTGATTTCAGGAACGAGGATGAACTGAAGAAGCGCACATAGTTTTCAAACCCTACCCACGGCTCAAAGATGCCGCGCAGGGGGCGGTAATCCGAGAATGAGAAGTACAACGTCATGCAGAGCGGAACCAACATCCACACCAACAGCAGGAACACTGCGGGCGCGATCATGATACGGGCTGCCGATTTTGAATGTGCTGTCGCCATGACGACGCTCCTCATCTGGGGTGGTTGCCGGAAACGGGCGGCACTTGCGACAATTCCTGTGGAACTCGCGGAAGGGCCGGGCGTTGGTGGAGGAGGCAAAGGTAGAGGTGTATGCGGCGCGCGTAACGCGCCGCATACGGATATCTGCGTGGGCTTAGTAGCCTGCTGCTTCCATCGCTTCTGTGGCGATCTCTTGCGCGTTGGCAAGTGCTTCTTCGACGGTCTGCTGACCTGCGTAAGCTGCTGAGAACTCTTGGCTTACTTCTGTTGCAATACCTGCGAACTCAGGGATCGCCGCAAACTGAACACCAACATATGGGCTCGGCAGAACGGTTGAGTCGTTAGGATCTGCTGACAGGATTGAGTCCAATGTCATCTGTGCAAACGGCACCTTCTGGTACTCTGGGTTTTCGTACAAAGATGTACGTGCGCCTGGAGGAACATTTGCCCAACCTTCGTTAGCCGCAACCATTTCGATGTAGCCCGTACCTGTGGCCCACTCGATGAACTGCTTGGCTTCAGCTTTCTGCTGTGTACCGGCTGGGATGGCCAAAGCCCAAGCCCAAAGCCAGTTAGAGCGTTTGCCCAAACCGTTGTCAGGTGCCAGTGCGAAACCAACATGATCCGCAACAGTAGAGTCTTTGCCAGTTACGAAAGACGCCGCAACAGTCGCATCGATCCACATGCCGCATTTGCCTTGGTTAAACAGCGACAGGTTTTCGTTGAAACCGTTTGTCGCATAACCGGCTGGGCCAGATGCATCCATTGTGTCTTTGAAGAAGTTGACCGTGTTGGCCCATTCTTCGGTGTCGAACTGTGGCTTCCAGTTTTCATCAAACCAGCGTGCGCCAAAAGAGTTGGATGTCGCAGTGATGAATGCGCCACCTTCGCCCCAACCTGCTTTACCGCGCAAGCAGATGCCGTTGATACCCGCATCACGGTCCGTCATTGCAGCCGCAGCTTCGGCAATGAAAGTCCATGTTGGCGCGTCTGGCATTTCCAAACCAGCTTTTTCCATCAGGTCTGTGCGATACATAACCATTGAGCTTTCGCCGTAAAACGGTGCCGCAAAAAGCGTGCCGTCATGGCTCAAACCGCCAGCCATCGCTGGCAAGATGTCTGCTGCGTTGTATTCTGCTGACAAATCATCAAGCGGGACCAACCAACCGTTGGCACCCCAGATCGGCGTTTCGTACATGCCAATTGTCATGATATCGAAAGAACCACCGTTTGTGGTGATGTCCGTCGTCACGCGCTGGCGCAATACGTTTTCTTCCAGTGTGACCCACTCGACGTTGATGCCGCTCTCTTCGGTGAACTTGTCCGTATAACCTTGCATACGAACCATGTCGCCGTTGTTCACAGTCGCGATGGTGATTGTTTTTGCATGACCGTCAGCGAATGCGACACCCGTTGATGCACACAGGAATGTCGCACCCAACAGGGCACGTAGTGAATTATTCATAGTATCCTCCCAAAGTGAATGGGCTTTTGCCCACCTCATAAGCAATTACTCAACAAAACGTGACAACTTGTCAACTGATTTGCCAAAAACATAACTTCTCAAAGGGTTAATTATCGCGCAGTAGAAACTCGGCGCAGGCTTCATCTGTTATCAAACAGTTGATTAACTTACCTTTTAGCGCTGCCAGCAAACCTTCGTGTTTGGCTTCACCTACTGCGACACAGATAATCGGATTGTCTGACGGGTCTACGCGGACACCATTTATAAGATCGTTTGCGCCCTCTTTCAGATAATGCCCATTCGAATCGAATGCCCATCCGGCAATCTCACCGACCGCACCATCCGTGACCAATTCGGCCATATCAGCGCTCGTCATAAACCCATCGACAACCAGCGGCGCATTATGCCCAACTTCGCCGATACCAATCACTGTTATGTCGCAGTTTTCTGCACGCTCCCGAACCCGCGCCACATGCGGCAGATTGCGATAAAAATCACGTTCTACCTTGTCTTTGGCCATGACGGGCAGTGGCATCGGATAATACCGCGCACCCACTTTTTCAGCAAAGCGTTGGATCACTTCGTAAAAAGAGGCCGACCCATCAAAATTGGAATTCCCGATCAGCGACACCAGACTGTGTCCGGGACATTCAAGGTCGATCATTTCGGTCGCAACAGCACGTAATGTCCGCCCTGTTCCAATCGCCATCACCATATCAGGATCTTGGAGTAACACGCGCTCGATCTCTCCGGCGGCGACGGCAGCGACGGATCGAAACGAATCTGAACCATCTGGTAAGGATGGTGCAACCCGTGCGAATTGAAGCCCGAACTTCTCCTTCAACGCCCCTTCCATATTGAGGCAAGCCGCAATTGGATGATCAAGACGTACATGCACCAACCCATCCGCAGCTGCACGCGCGACTAAACGCTGGGCACGTTGGCGCGACAGGTCTAATTCTTCGGCAATCTGGCCTTGGGTCATACCCGCAAGATAATACATCCACCCTGCCCGCGCGGCAAGATCATCGGTGCTGACATCAGCTTTGGGTTTTGACTTCATTCAGTACCATCCGATCCAGATATTCATGCGCTTATGACCAATAGGAATGCGCGAAAACCGGACCTTCTTCAACTGTCTTGATTGTGTATCTGCGTATACTTAATGGTTAAACGCGAACAGTCTTAGGCCAACATCGAAGATATTGCGTTGATCTTTCCTGCTTGCAAATCAACATGTTGGAGACCTTCAATCGATGTCCCAATACGCCCAAAACCCATATCATCGCGTAACAGATTCGCAGGTATGGACGTGGCCATCGCAATGGCGCTTTCTGGGGACGTACCCACCTGATCAACCAGCACAGATAGCGCCTGTCCAAAATTCAGATCGGCCCCCGCCAAGGTGCCATCCTCTAATGTCAGCCGCCCATTTTCACGGCGTATTTCACGCCCATTCAAGCTAAAGCTTTGAATGTCACACCCACCCGTTGCCATAGCATCGGTGACCAGAAAAATATGACCCGGTCCCTGCTTTGCAGCCAGCGCAGTGCGGATCGTAGCTGGATGCACGTGAATGGCGTCAGCTATCAGCCCTGCGCATACTTCGGGGTGGGTCAGCGCCGCACCAACCAGCCCCGGCTCGCGACTGCCAAGTTGGCTCATTGCGTTAAACAAATGCGTGGCACATCGCGCGCCTGCGTCGAAGGCGGACATGCAGCGATCAAAGCTGGCGTCGGTATGACCCAGCGAAACGATCACCCCCGCCTTCGAAAGTTGAGTGATTTGATCATCGCGCACGTTCTCTGGGGCGACGGTCAACATCACGTTCGCCAGACGGTTTGCAGCGTCCAGAAACACCGTCATGTCATCATCCGTCATTGCGCGGATCAGATTGCCATCATGCGCGCCTTTGCGCGCTACCGACAGATGCGGCCCCTCCAAATGAATACCCGCAATGCCCGGTAGTTTTTCGTCAATTGCTTGCACAACCGCGTCAATCGCTGCGCGAGTCCGCGCGGCAATATCGGTGATTAATGTTGGCAAGAGCGCGGCAGTTCCAGTTGTGGCGTGGGCCTGTGCCATGATGTTTAACGTCTCGACATTTTGCGCATCATTGAACATGACACCACCGCCGCCGTTGACCTGTAAATCGACAAACCCCGGAACAATCATTCCGCCATTCAGTTTCCGCATTTCGCAACCTTTGGGCAGCGCGTCAGCGTCCACCACCAGAACACTGCCATCAACACGCATCAAAAGCGCCCTGCCCGCGTGCAGTGTATTTGCGTCAATAATATCAGCGCCAATCAGGGCTATGTTGCACTGTGTCATACAGTTTCCGTTACTTTTTTCAGATGACGTGGAGCGTCAGGATTGATGCCACGCGAAACAGCAACTTGTTCAACCATAGCGTAAAAACTTGCAATCAAAGCGATGGGATCAGTCAGCGCATGCCCGGTGCGGATAGTGGGTAAAGTATTGGCAGCCTTGACCGTATTTGTTGTCGCAAACACCGCAGCACCTTTGCCCGCAATTTGATCTGCTACACCTGCCAAGGCTGGCTCTGCATCGTCCGCGCCACAAAGCGCCAGTACTGGAAATCCCGCATCCACAATCGACACAGGCCCATGCAAGACCTCAGCCGAAGAATAGGATTCCGCATGCAATTGACAGGTTTCTTTGAACTTTAATGCCGCTTCATTTGAGATTGCATAGGACGGGCCACGGCCCAAACAGAACAACGAATTGCGATCACCCAAGGCAGCAATCACCTGTGACCAATCTTGTTGCACGGCTTGTTCAAGTTGCTTGGGCAACTCGTGGATGGCAGCCAACAATGCGGCGTCCTGCGTCCATTCTGCAAGCAGCCAAATGCCAACCACTGCGGAATTCACAAATGTTTTGGTCGCTGCAACGCTTAATTCTGGCCCCGCCTCTATGTATAATGTGTGGTCGCTCACCTGGGCCAAAGGTGATGTCGGATCGTTGGTAATCGCAATCGACAACGCGCCACAGGCCTGCGCCATCCGGGCCATCTCAACGATGTCGGGGCTTTGCCCAGATTGCGAGACCGAGATGCACGCGGATCCAGCAAGGTTCAGCTTGCGATGATAGACCGACGCGATAGAGGGCCCCACAGATGCAATCGGCGTGCCGCTCAGCAGTTCAGATGCATATTTGAGATATGTCGCGACATGATCGGACGACCCACGCGCTACACTGACCAGAAAACTGGGGTTTTGTGCGCGCAATGCAGCAGCGGCAGCGCGCACAGTATCAGATTGAGTAGCGAGCAACCGCGCGACAGCTTGCGGAATTTCCAGAACCTCACGTCGCATTTGAGTTTGAAGGGCAGTCATGTCTCTGTATCCTTAGCAAGGCGCAGTTCAGCCACAAAATTATATGCATCACCGCGATAGATGGATTGGGTAAATTCAGCGATACGCCCATCCGCCAGATACGAGGTGCGTTCAATTCGAAGCCCTGCTTCGCCCTCATCAATCTCAAGCAGGCCCGCATCTGCGGGCCCCAGATTAATCGCTGAAATCTTTTGCAACGCGCGCACGGGACGCAAACCACGTGCGGCCAATACCTCGTAGAGCGAAGTGGTGACTTCTAAAGGATTCGGCAAAATTTCGGTAGGCAAAGAAGCACGCTCAATCGCCATCGGCTTGTTATCCGCCGTGCGCAAACGCGCAACACGTGACACGGACGCGTCAGGGGATAATGCCAACGCCAAAACCTCATCAGGTGAGGGCATGAACACGCCGCGCTCCAACCAAAGACTGGCTGATACCATACCACGCCGCGTCATATCTTCTGTAAAAGACGTCAATCGCGAAAGCGACTGTTCTATCTGTGGCGTGTCGTCCGCAACAAATGATCCAAAGCCCTGCTTTTGGACAATGATACCATCCTCAGCCAGTGACTTGACGGCCTTGCGCACTGTGACACGTGACAACCCCGTAATCGACGCGATCTCGCGCTCTGGCGGCAGCGATGCACCGGGCTTCAATATGTCTTGGTCAACCCCATCGGTCAGCCGTTGCCGCAGCTGGATGTAACGCGGACCTGCATCTGACCTGAGCCACAAAGAAGGGTCGAGAAAGTCTGGTATGTTCATGCGCACCCCTCTTTGTGGCGAACCCAAACACCTGTGACATTGGGCATTGGATGCCTAAAGTTGGTAAAAGTGGAATCAATCATATAATACCTTTATAATACCTATTTGCAAAATAATAGCCCATAAAAGTAGATAATAAGCTAAAATAGGGGGATAAATATATTTATAGACAAATGGTATTATAAAGGTATTGTATTGAGAGGGGAGACAGAATCGTATGCAATTGCGCCAAACCGAAAACCTGCCAGATCACGCCGCCATTGATGCGGTTGATACCGCAGCAGCCGTGCAGATGATGCTGGATGGACAGATTGCGGCAGTGCGCGCAGTTGCATTTACCCAAGACGTTATCGCTCAAGCTGCGCAGGTAATGGCCGATACGATCACATCTGGCAGCACCCTTGTATATGTCGCCGCTGGTAGTTCAGGATTAATGGCGCTGGCGGATGTTTGCGAACTACCCGGCACATTTGGTATCCCATCAGATCAGTTGCGCATTCACATGGCGGGCGGCGTCCCTGCGGATGGCAAGATGCCTGGTCAAACCGAGGATGACACGCTCGAGGCTGATGCCATCGCGGCCATGATCACCCCGAATGATTGCGTTCTCGCACTGAGCGCCAGTGGATCAACGCCCTATCCGGTTGCCATTGCTGAAAAAGCCAAGGCGCGTGGGGCAAGGGTGATCGCACTTGCCAACAACCCCGACACGCCGCTGCTAGATATTGCTGACATCGCCATATGCATTCCCACACCTGCCGAAGTGCTTGCAGGCTCCACAAGATTGGGCGCTGGCACGGCACAAAAAGTTGCCCTCAATACAATGTCGACCTTGATGGGGGTCCATCTTGGTCATGTCTATAAGGGCCGGATGGTGAACCTGATTGCTGACAACGCAAAGCTGCGCATCCGTGCTGCAATGATTGTCAGCGATGTCGCACAGGTTTCATTGGCCCATGCGCATGACACGCTGGAAACAGCACAGGGCGCAGTCAAAACAGCTATTCTCATTGCAAAGGGCTTTGACAAAGTCACCGCGCAGGCTGCTTTATTACAGAATAATGGCCACCTTGGCCGCTGCCTGAAACAAGAACAATCAACACAATAAAATACCAAAGGGAGACGACAATGACCAAACATACATTCACAGCCACATTACTGGCCACAACCATGCTGACAGGTGCGGCAATGGCCGAAGATGTCACGCTGACCATCGAAAGCTGGCGCAATGACGATTTGGCGATCTGGCAGGATAAAATCATTCCCGCGTTTGAGACCGAAAATCCCGGTATCAAAGTGAAATTCACGCCTTCCGCCCCGGCAGAATACAACGCGGTTTTGAATTCAAAGCTGGACGCGGGCTCTGCTGGTGACATCATCACCTGCCGCCCGTTTGATGCATCGCTGGCCTTGTTTGACGCCGGGCATCTGGCCGATGTCACGGGCATTGATGGCATGAAAAACTTTTCTAATGTGGCCAAGTCCGGGTGGAGCACAGACGACGCAGCAACGCAGTTTTGTGTGCCAATGGCATCCGTGATCCATGGCTTTATCTACAACAAAGATGCGTTCAAGGAATTGGGCATTGAGGTGCCAAAGACTGAGGCTGACTTCTTTGCGGCACTCGACACGATCAAAGCTGACGGCAGCTATATTCCAATGTCGATGGGCACCAATGATCAGTGGGAAGCCGCGACAATGGGCTATAACAACATCGGTCCAAACTATTGGAAGGGTGAAGAAGGCCGCCTTGCCTTGCTGTCCGGCGAACAAAAACTAACGGACGAAGCATGGGTTGCGCCGTATCGTCAGCTTGCCAAATGGGGTGCTTATTTGGGCGACGGGTTTGAGGCGCAAACCTATCCTGACAGCCAGAACATTTTCACCCTTGGTCGCGCGGCGATCTATCCAGCGGGTTCATGGGAAGTGTCAGGTTTCAACAACCTCGTTGATTTCGAAATGGGCGCGTTCTACCCACCGGTTCAAGCTGCGGGCGACACCTGCTATATCTCGGATCACACTGACATCGGCATCGGAATGAACGCCAAAACTGCACATCCTGAAGCGGCTGAGACGTTCTTAAACTGGGTTGGAACGGAAGCATTTGCATCGCTCTACGCGAACGCTCTACCCGGTTTCTTCCCGCTTTCAAACGGTGAAGTGACGCTTGAGGATCCACTGGCGCAAGAGTTCATCTCGTGGCGGGGAGAGTGCGAAAGCACGATCCGTTCGACCTACCAAGTGCTGTCACGTGGCACGCCAAACCTTGAAAACGAGACATGGAATGCCTCTGCTCAGGTGATCAAAGGTGAAGAAGCGCCAGAAGCCGCAGGCAAGCGCCTGCAAGAAGGTCTGGCCAGCTGGTACGAACCACAGCAGTAAGCAAAATTTGCCCCGAGGGTGGTTCACCTTCGGGGCACTTATTACAGCTCCCGAACATTCTAACTGTCCGACTGGTGCCCAGCGCCCTAACGACACGCACCCTATCAAAAGGTGGATCATCTGATGCCCCAACAGCCGCAAAAACGAAAGACCCGCT
>CALKXT010000128.1 GCA_938003685.1 uncultured Sulfitobacter sp.
GCGGACATCAATGATAACTCCTTGGAGGGTTTCCACAAAAGTCTGAAATCCAGCACCTGCTTTTTGTTGCACCTAAGCGAAGGTGTTGGTGACCTCGCGCGCAAGCACTTTCTGGTGTTGGAAAAAGACGATGGCACATGGGCGTTGGAAAGGTCTTTGACGGGCATCCATTCGACCGGATTGCTGGAAGAAGATTTTGAGAAACTCGCGGCGGTTGGTGCCTCTATCGCGTGGTCCCCGTTGAGCAATCTGTTGCTGTATGGTGGTACAACCGATGTTGCCGCGGCAAAGCGGGCTGGTGTGAACATTACATTGGGGTCTGACTGGTCGCCTTCGGGCAGCAAGAACCTGTTGGCAGAATTGAAAATTGCCAAAGCCGTAAGCGATGCGGGTGGTGGAATTTTTAGCAATGAGGAACTGTTGCAGCTTGCCACGAATAACGCTGCGAAAGCATTGCAATGGGATCACAAACTTGGCTCGCTTGAGGTTGGAAAACGGGCCGATTTAATCGTGGTGCGAGGACGTGCCGGTGACGTCTATGAACGGATATTGGATGCCCGCGAAACCAGCCTGTCGATGGTGATGATTGACGGCGTTGCGCGTGCTGGGACACCATCCTTAGTTGCACGTTTGAATAAGGCGGATGAAGAGATCAAGATTGGGCGATCAAAGCGCAGCCTGTGTTTGGCACATGATGATCCGACAATGGCGTTTGATGATCTGACGCTTGCCGCGGCCACAACACAGCTTGCGCATGGGCTAGCGACCTTGCCAGAGCGACAAGTCGAACTTGAGAACCTGCAAAACATTCCAATCGGTGCGCCCCGACCTGACCCCACTATGCCAATTGGTGCAGTAGCGTCGCAAAGAAAGGACGCATGGGTCCTTTTTGACGATCACGATGAGGATGGTCATGACCACGATGAAGACGAACTTTCACGACTTGGTTTGTTTGATTATTCTGCCCTTGATCCCGGCGCTGGGCCAATTCGCATCGGCGCGTCACGCCCAGTTATCTTAGAACCAATGGTTCTTGATCCGTTAACAACAGTGGATGACCGCAAATATTATGACCGCATCCAAAATGCCTTGAATGTTCCTGATTTCATACGGCAGATGGATATTTGAGGCGAAAAACTTGGTTTTTTAAAGGATATAACCACCTTGGATTGTGCGCTTTATTGCAACAATGCGCCCTAAAAAACCACTTACCCCCCAGCAAGGTTGCTTTTATTTCACAATCGATACGCTATAGGCGGAAGAACGCCGTTTTTTAAGGCGTCTGGGTATTTTTACGATTTCGATTGTTTTGAGGCAGTTCGACAAAGGGCATATTCATGCAAAAAGCATTTAACGTATTCGCACGCGTATTTGGATTTATGGTGACGGTTTTCTGGTTGATCGCCAGTGTTTCAACCGCATCCGCTCAGTCCATTTTGCCCACGATGACGGCGAACTACAGTCCATCAAGCGTGAATGTCGGAACTGACACGAGCCTCATCTACGAGATTACCAACAATGATACGGTAACAACGACAAACCTCGCGTTCACCCACACGCTCCCTGCTAGCCTGACAGTCGGGTCTGGTGTGCTTACAACAACTTGTGGCCCCGGCACGGCAACAGCTCCCTCTGGCGGCAACACAATCACCTTGGCAAATGGATTTGTTGAACGGGGCAGCCCTTGTACTATTGTCGTCCCAATTGCCACGGCAACTGTGGCCAGTTTCCAGAATGGCACCGGGGACCTGACATCATCTTTGGGCAACAGCGGCCCAACAACGACCAATTTGCTGACTGTCAACTCTGGTCCAGTAACACCATTGCAGTTGGTTCAATCCATTGCGCCTTCGTCCATAACCGTTGGCGCAAAGTCGACCCTGACCTTCACGTTTGACAATACAGCCAGCGCAATCGCGATCGGCAGCTTTAGCTTCAACGACACATTGCCAACCGGAATGACGATCGATCCTGATGTCGCGCCGACAAATACTTGCGTGAATGCAAACGCCAGCTTCCCGCCGACCTTCACGGTTGATGCGGGAAATGGTACAATATCGTTGTTTGCCAGTGGCTTTACCTTTGCGGGTTTCGAAGTATTGGCCGCCGGGGCATCGTGTCAGATTGATGTGCCCTTGATCGGCGCGTCAGCGGCCAGCTTTGTGAACGCAAGCGCAGGGGCGACCTATAACCGTTCTGGCGAAAGCAATGTTCCTACAAATGGCTCGACAGCAACGCTGACGGTTACAGGATCACCTCCCGGCGCGCCATTGATGGTCAAAGCCTTTACAGACGATCCGGTTGATCCGGGTGCCGAAGTATCCGTGCGTTATACAATTACCAATCAAGATCGTGATTTTGCTGCCACCAATGTGGCCTTTACTGACGATCTCGATGCGGCCTTGTTAGGGCTGACGTTCTCTAGCCTGACGTCGAACACCTGCGGCGGCACAGTTTCTGGTGCGGGAACCGGGTTGCTTAGCTTTGCAGGCGGAAGTTTGGCCGGGCCCGGCGCAAGCTGTGTGATTGTGGCCTCGGCCACGGCCCCATCTGCGGCTGCCGGATCATATCCAAGCCCGACGGGAACTGTCACCGCTGATATTAATGGCGCATCCGTTACAGGTAACGCCGCCAGCGATAGTCTAGTTTTGCGCGGTGCGGCTGCGCCAACTGGAACAGCCAGCTTTACCGACAGTACGCAGGGCGGCACGACCACGATGACCGTAGTACTGACCAACCAAAGCACAACACAAACGGCAACTGATCTGACCTATGCCACGTCGTTCAGCGGTGGTTTCCCCATCACTTCAGCCAACAGCACACCTTTCGGTGGGGCGTGTGGTGCCTCCAGCACTTTCACGTTCATAACTTCTTCCAACCCGCCAGCGCCTTCTGATGCGACCCCAGCCTCACTCAGCATGTCGAGTGGTGAGCTTGCGCCCGGCGCAAGCTGTACACTGACGTGGACCATGAATCTGCGCCCCGATGCGCCGGGTGGCACATTCACAAATGTCTCTGATGCGATTGCCGCAACTGTGGGCAGTGAACCTGTAACAGGGGGCCGCACCACAGGGTCAATGACCGTCGGTGGCGGCTTGAATATGAATTTCGTCAAGGCGTTTAGCAGCACAGTTGTGCCTGGTGGGACCGTCAACGTGATTTTTGCGATCAGCAACGCGGCAGAATCCACTGCAACAGCAACTGATATCAATTTTACCGATGATGTCGGTGCGATGTTGGCTGGCACCACGGCAGACATTGGTGCGGCGACCAATACATGCGGCGGCACGCTTAGCGGTACGTCGGTTATTGGCTTCACATCGGGCAGTTTGGCCCCTGGCGCAGAGTGCGAAATTTCTGTCCCTCTTAACATTTCGGCGGCAGCCGCCAACGGTACCTACACCAACACAACCACATCAATGTTGGCGACACCAACGGGTGGAACCGCCCAAGATTATGGCACTGCATCCGCTGATTTGTCAGTCTTTTCCGTAACAGGAACCGGAGCATTTACCCCAAGCGACGTCATCGCGGGTGAGACCACAAATGTCGCGTTCACATTGACCAACAATGGGGCTGACGACGCCACAGGCGTTACCTATACCTTCAACGCAGCGGATATGGCATCTGGCACAACCGTTGGGCCTTCAGCAGTCACAAATACTTGTGGCGGCACGTACACGGCGATCGGTTCTGGCTTTGCCATCTATTCAGGCGGCACAGTGTCTGCGGGATCGTCATGCGTTCTCGAAGTGCCTATAATCACGTCTGCCTCAACACCGGCGGGTAGCAAAGTTTTGCCAACAAGCGATGTGAATGCGACCGTCAATGGGTCAGCTGTCACGTTTGATTCAATGTCTGCGGTTCTTAACATCTCGGATGCGGCGCTGAACTTTAGCAAGGCATTCGGGCCCACCACCGTGCAAGCGGGGTCTGTCACGACGTTGACCTTCAATATTGAAAATACAAGCACATCTGCTGCTGTTTCCAGCCTTACCTTTTCTGACAACTTAGATTCTAACTTCCTTTTGGGCGCGACAGTGTTGGGGCAAAGCTCTAACACATGTGGCGGTAGCATTTCTGGAATCAGTTCCGGCTTGTTCAGCTACTCTGGCGGTACGCTCCCGGCGAGTGCGAGCTGTAGTGTTGCGATCACGGTCCAACTGCCGTCAGGTATCTCTGGTGCATATGAAAATACCAGCTCAGAAGCCACAGGTATGATTTCTGGGTTGGCGGTTACGGGTTCCCCGGCAAAGGCAACGCTAAACGTAACTTCGGCGGCTCAACCGACATTTGTTAAATCATTTACTCCAGACAACATCGCACCAAACAGCACGACAACGGTAAGTTATACCATTACCAACCCTGCTGGTGGTACAGGCCTTACCAGTTTGCAATTCAGTGATGCCATCGGAACGGCGATCTCAGGGGCGACTCTGACATATCCTGTAAGCTCAGGTGTTTGCGGGGCCGGGTCAACAGTTTCGGGTGGATCAACCTTGTTGTTGTCGGGTGGTAATCTAGCCGCTGGCGAAAGTTGTACTTTCACCGCTACGTTAAATGTTCCGTTGATATCTGCTGCGACATTTACGTCTACAACGGGTGATCTGCGCGATAATGGCCTCTTGGCCGCTGGTCCTGCCAGCGACGATCTGATCGTCACGCAGCCCGCACCGACATTTGCCCAAGCGTTTGCGCCGACAAGTATCGCGCAGGGCGGCACTTCTACTGTTACTTTCAGCGTGAACAACAGTAACAGCGCAGATACGGCGAGCAGTCTTTCTTTTAATGCGAACTTGCCGACGGGCCTTTCCATCGCAGCCACACCCAATGCTTCAACAACCTGTGGCGGCATGGGCAATGCGACGGCGGGTGCAACCAGCTTTACTTATTCTGGCGGCACCGTCACGGCCGGTGCGACCTGTACCGTTCAGTTTGATGTGACTTCCCAGACCGCAGGGGATGCAGAGCTTGCGTTCATCAATCTGTCTAGTAACGCAGGTATTGCAACCGCAGTCCGGGCTACGTTGAGTGTGACAGCGGCCCCATCACCCGGATTTGCTGCCATATTCTCACCTACAACGGTGAATCAAGGCAACACATCCACGCTGACTTATACCATTGATAATGGCTCTGCTTTGATCTCCGCTGGCACAGTCGATTTCACCACTGCATTGCCAGCGGGAATGATCGTGGCCGATGTGCCAAATGCGTCAACGACCTGTACTGGCGGCACGCTTACATCTGTCGCTGGGTCTGGCATAGCTGCCTATACAGGTGGCTCAATTCCAGCCGGGACAAGTTGTACTGTCCAGGTGGACGTGCACGCGATTGGCTCTGGGTCGCTTATCGCGACCAGCGGTGATTTGACATCGTCTTTGGGCAACAGCGGCACAGCGGCGGCAACTTTAGCAGTGACAGCAGCGCCTGCTCCAAGCTTCTCCAAAGCCTTCACACCTGCAAGTATTGAGCAGGGTGCACAGTCTTCTTTGGTCCTGACGATCAACAACTCCGGATCTGCGATTGAGGCTACAGCGCTTGATTTCACAGATACGTTCCCAGCGGGCATGATCGCCGCTCTGGCTCCGGGTGCTAGTACGACTTGTACAGGTGGGACCGTGACTGCTGCGCCCGGCGGTTCATCGCTTAGCTATACAGGCGGGACAATTGCTGCGGGTGCGACATGTACTGTTTCGCTTACTGTGACATCTGCTACAGCAGGTGGGGCCATCAATACCACTGGCGATTTAACATCGTCCCTTGGCAACAGCGGCACAGCAAGTAGCACATTGACTGTGAACGCAGCGGCTGCACCTGCATTTAGTGCGGTGTTTGCACCAGATAGTATTGCACAGGGTGCAACATCATCGCTGACATTTTCAATCAACAGCTCCAGCGCATTGATCGATGTAACAACCCTAGATTTCACCAATGCATTACCAGCAGGCGTGACCATCGCGTCCACACCAAACGCATCGACAACATGCACAAGTGGTACACTGACCGCAGCGGCAGGCGCGGGTAGCATCGGCTATACGGGCGGCACTGTCTTGGCGGGTGGAACATGTACGGTCCAAGTGGATGTCACATCGGGCACGGCAGGTGCGGCGGTGAATACATCTGGTGATTTGACATCGTCACAAGGCAACAGCGGTACGGCCAGTGATACATTAACGGTCACTGCGGCTGCGGCCCCCGCGTTTAGTGCAGTGTTCACGCCTGACAGCATCGCGCAAGGCGGCACATCGACACTCACGTTCACCATCGACAGTTCAACGGCGTTGATCGACGTGACTGCGCTTGATTTCACCAACAGTCTGCCGGGTGGCCTGACCATTGCGGCAACGCCTAACGCCTCGACCACATGTACAAGCGGTACTTTG
>CALKXT010000129.1 GCA_938003685.1 uncultured Sulfitobacter sp.
AATGCCGGAAATTCAATTCCTGGCCTATCTGCACAATGCTGAAGACCAATTGCGCGGCGAGGCGGCGACCTTGCCGTTCTTTTCCAATGGGCAGTGGACCAACCCAATGGTGCTACGCATCGCGGGTTTGGGATATCAAAAGGGGTTTGGTGGACATTTCCACAATGACAATTCACTGGCGGTTCTGCGTGATATTCCGGGGCTTGTCATTGCGTGTCCGTCGACTGGAGAAGACGCTGCATTGATGCTGCGCGAGGCGCATCGTTTGGCGCGTGAGGAGCAACGGGTTGTGGTTTTTGTCGAACCCATCGCGCTGTATCCAATGCGCGATTTGTTGGAAACTGGCGATGGCGCTTGGATGTGTCGCTATCCAGCGCCGGACAAGCAGATTGCCTTAGGGCAGGTTGGTGTGCATGGCGATGGCGCGGATTTGGCGATCGTGACCTATGGCAATGGCCATTTCCTCAGCCGTCAAGCGCAGCATGATCTGGGTGCTGCGGGTGTGCAGGCGCGGGTAATTGACCTGCGTTGGCTCGCCCCATTGCCCGTCGAGGCGATGATGGCAGCGGTTGGTGATCGTCCGGTTTTGATCGTTGATGAGTGTCGCCGTACTGGTGGGCAGGCCGAGGGTTTGATTGCGCATTTCGCAGAGGCGGGGCATCATAACTTTGCCCGATTGACTGCTGAAGATAGCTTTGTCGCGACAGGCCCGGCGTATGGCGCGACTTTGCCATCAAGGGCTGGAATTATCGCTGCGGCGCGGGCGCTGCTGGGGAAGTCATAGTCGTTTCTGCGATTCGAATTCTCTTTGATGCAGGTCGCATTGCGTCGCGGCGTGACTCTTTCAGTGTTAAACGCATCCAAGATGCAGCAGTGTTACGTCACTGATAAATATGGCATTTTTCCCATTGCTTGGATTTTTTGCACACGTGTGCAAAAAACTGTTGTAAATGATCTCAACTTGACCGAACGTAAGGGCACGCCGTGCTTTGGCGTGGAACGGGGGATCAGATGGCCGAAATTCAACTGCGCAATATCAACAAGCGTTGGGGCAGCTTTGTTGGGGTCGAGAATTTTGATCTGACCATTGCTGATCAGGAATTTCTGGTACTGCTAGGGCCATCGGGCTGCGGCAAAACCACGACGATGCGAATGATCGCAGGCCTTGAGGATATTACCGAAGGCGACATCTTGATCGACGGTAAAGTCGTGAATGATTTGGACCCCAAAGATCGCGATGTGGCGATGGTTTTCCAATCCTACGGCCTTTATCCGCACATGAATGTCTATGAAAATATCCGCTTTCCGTTGAAGGTGCGCAAGGTGCCTGAGGCTGATCATGATGAGCGCGTGCGCCGTGCATCTGCCATGGTTGAACTGGATGAATTCCTGCATCGCAAGCCTGCTGAATTGTCAGGTGGGCAACGCCAACGTGTTGCTTTGGCCCGTGCGATTGTGCGGGAACCCAACGTGTTCTTGATGGATGAACCGCTGTCAAATTTGGATGCAAAACTGCGGGTCAGCACGCGGGCGCAGATCAAAAACCTAAGCCATGAATTAAAGGTCACGACCGTCTACGTGACCCACGATCAGATCGAAGCGATGACGCTGGCGGATCGTGTGGTGGTGATGAAGCAGGGCAAGGTCCAACAGGTCGGTACACCGACCGAAATTTACGACAATCCGGCAAATACTTTTGTAGCGTCTTTTATTGGTTCACCCGCGATGAACCTTATGGACGGCACGATCAAGGGCGGCACGTTCACTGGTAAGCATGTCGAGATCAGTGGACTAAACGCTGCTGATGGTGAGGTCACTCTTGGCTTTCGTGCAGAAGATGCCGAAGTCACGCCAGAGGGACAGACGGGTCAAATCACCGCGCCGATCTATACGATTGAGCTGCTTGGCGACGCCGTCATGTTGGCTGTGCGGGCAGGGGGGCAATTGGTCTCTGTCAAAGCTGGTAAAGAATTCCGTGCAGAAATTGGGAGTGAGATTTCGTTCTCCGTCCCATCCGATATCTGCCACGTATTTGATCGTAAAACAGGCGAACGCGCCTAATTGTGATCACTTGTCCCGCTTAAGGGGCCAAACCAAAGGGTGCAGGCTTGCAAGATGCACCCAAAAATATGCAACAGGGAGTTTGCACAGATGTTAAAGAAACTAGCACTTGCCGGGGTCGTATCCTTAATGGGCACCACTGCGTGGTCCGCCTGCGCTTTTGAAAACACGGTTGAGGTCAAATCGCTCTCCGCTGGATTTGAAGCGTGGAAAGCCGTTACAGATGCGATGGCCGAATGTGGCAACGTACAGGCCGAGCTTGATCAAGAATTTCGCACCAAACAGCCAGCGGCGTTTGAAGCCAACCCATCGCTTTATCATATCGGTGGCGTTTCCAACGGTACGGTAACACCGCTGCTAAACTCTGGGACAATCCGCCCGTTGGATGATCTGGTTGCCAAATACGGTGGTCACCTTCAACCAAACCAGCTGATCAAAATTGACGGCAAAGTCATGGCCGTTGCAATGATGGTCAACACACAGCACCTGATGTACCGCGAAGACATCCTGTCTGATTTGGATATCGCCGTTCCAACCACATGGGATGAAGTTTACGCTGCTGCCGACAAGATCAAAGCGGCAGGTGTTGTTGACTACCCATTGGGTGCGACAATGAAATCTGGTTGGAACCTCGCGCAGGAATTTGTGAACATGTACCCCGGTTTTGGCGGCGCATTGTTTAACGATGACAACACCGCAGCTGTGAACAACGATGCGGGCGTTAAGGCGCTTGAGACTATGAAAGCGGGCATGCCTTACATGGACCCCGAAGTTTTGGTGTCTGACTCCACCTATGTTCAGCAGCAGTTCCAGCAGGGTAAAATTGCCATGGCGAACCTGTGGGCCTCACGTGGTGGCGCGATGGATGACGAAGCCGAAAGCACAGTTGTGGGCAAAGTCAAAATGGCCGCTGCACCGCTTGCAATGGAAGGTGGCGCACCTGCCACGACATTGTGGTGGGACGGAATCGTGATCGCCAAAAACATCACCGACGAAGAAGCCGATGCGGCGTTCCGCGTTGCGATGGAAGGCATGGACGAAGAAATGGTTAAGGCCAACAATGATGCAGCCATCTGGCTGGTCAAAGGGTTCCAGCCCGGCCCATTGTCTGAAGGCGCGATTGCCACAGCCACAGCAAGCCCTGCGGCACCAGCATATCCATCCACATCACGGATGGGCCTGATGCACACGGTTCTGGGCAACGAAATCCCGGCCTTTTTGACGGGTGACCGCGATGCTGCCGCAACATTGGTTGCGATCGAAGAAGCCTACACAACATCCGCAAAAGAAGCGGGCGTTTTGAAATAAATCGAACTGAGGTTGGCAGGCCGCGCTTGCCAACCTCAATCCTACGTCCGGTGATTTTCGTCATGAACACACCCGAAATTTGTTCATGTCCAAGACCGCAAGCCGTGTTTTGCAGCGTGCCAGAGAAGTGGCGCACAAGGGGGAACGATGAAATTCAAGACCTTTGCCACTTTTGTTGGCCCGTCTGTGGTTATGATGATTTTGTTCATCGCATTGCCGTTGATTTCAGTGTTTTTTGAAAGCTTCAAAGTTACGCAACCCATCATGCAGCAGGTTGAAGTAGAGACATGTACACCGGGGTTCACCGGGCAAACCTGTGTGACATCGGTAAAGACAATTCCGGTGATTGGTGACGATGGCAAGGTCGAAACTGTGACGCAATGGCAAGGTCTCGAAAGCTATCGGTCGGTATTGCAGATGGAAAAAGTTTGGGCCGCGATCGGGTCGGGCAATTGGTCCGACATCTTGCAAATCGATTTCTGGAAGGCGCTCCGGTTTACGATGATGTTTACGCTGTTGACGTTGCCTTTGGTGATTGGTGTGGGTTTACTGATCGCGCTGACCGTGAACAACGCGGCGAAGTCGTTTAAAGGGCCAGTAATCTTTATCTCGCTTTTGCCGTTCATTATCACCCCCGTGATTGGCTCGCTGTCGATCTATTGGCTGTTTGTCGGTGACGGTATTCTAACCGCCATGATGGAGCGGTGGACGGGCACAAATATTTCGATGTTTGCCCAAGCGTGGACCATCGAATTGCTAATGTACTTCTATCGGGTGTGGCATGTGGCACCTTTTGCCTTTGTGATTTTTTACGCGGGGTTGCAGTCGGTCAACATGGATACGCTGGAATCTGCGGTGATTGATGGGGCCAGCCGTTTGCAACGTCTGCGTCATGTGATCATCCCACATCTGATGCCGCTGATTGTGTTTATCGCGCTGATCCATTTGATGGATTGCTATCGCGTTTTCGAAGAAATTGTTGGCTTCCGCTCTCAGGCACATGTGATTTCGCTGCAATGGCTCACCTATGATTTCCTCGTGCCGGATGATGCAGGTAACCGTGCAGTCAGCCGGGCATCTGCCAGCGCTATGCTAACCATGATTGGGATTGTTCTGCTGCTGATCTGGCCGCTGCGCCGCACGTGGAAAGAACATAGAGGGGGGGCGCATTGATGTTTATTATGACACCGATTTTGCCTGTCGCCACCCAAAGGAGCGCCCAGATATGAGTTCTACATCCAAAGCTATGCGGCAATCTTTTGGCCTGCGGTTCGCCTCTGGCGCATTTCTAACCTTTTGGTGTGTGATTGCGGCGTTCCCTATCGCATGGATCGCGATCATGAGTTTCAAGTCCCCGGTGGACGCCTTTGCTGACAGCCCGTGGGCTGTGATCATGGGGCCGGCGACGCGCGCAAACGGTGATGGTTTGTCGATTTTGGATATCGTTATTGGATTGGTCGTAATCTTTTTCACCATCCGCTGGGCGTTTACCAAACTGCCAGCACTCGTGAACCAATATGCGAGCGGCCCTATGTTGATCTTGGGGTGGCTGATTGGTGCCGCAGTTTATGCAGTTATATTCCTGCTGATTTTCTTTGGCCTGTTGCCTCTGATTATGGGGCCGATCAATGGCCTGCTTGGCCCATTGGGTGAACCCATCCTTGGCATGACCACCCAACATTATGTGGCTGTGTGGATCGAAAATGAATTTTACCGGAATTTTCTGAACTCGATGCTGGTCACAGCAGGAGTGGTCACGATTTCACTGACTGTTGGTACTTTGGCGGGCTACGGGCTGGCGCGCTCTGGCTCTGACTTTGCGTTCTGGCTGTTGATCCTTGCGCTGATTTTCCGGGCCTTGCCGCACTCGGTTCTGGTGGCGGGATATCTGCCATGGTTCATCAATTCAGCCGAAATTCTGCGCCCGATCTTTGGTGATCTTTCCCCAACGCTATATGGGCAACCTTGGGCGGTGATTGCGGTGCTGGTGTCGATCAACCAACCCTTCACTATCTGGATGCTACGGTCATTCTTTCAGAATATCCCTGCTGAATTGGACGAGGCGGCACGTGTAGATGGCTGTTCACATTTCCAAGCCTTCCGTCGGGTGATCATGCCTGTGATGTGGCCGGGTGTTATTACAACTGGACTGTTCAGCTTCCTGCTTGGCTACAACGATTTCTTGGTGACGTCGCTGCTGCTTGATGCACAAAACCAGACAATGGTGCCAGCGATTGCAGGTTACTTTAACCGCGAAACCACCACGACTGATCAGGTCGAAGCAGTTGCGGCAGCGGTCTCCATCACCGCGCCATTGTTCCTGTTGGTCATGGTGTTCCAACGCCAGATCGTGTCGGGCCTAACCGCAGGCGCGGTAAAGGGATGAGTTCGACTGCAAGACATGGTGCGCAGGCACGACACCCGGCGCTTAACCGGATGCCGCGCGATTTTATCAGTGGATGGGGGCATCTCACCCCCCGCCTATTTCCAGTGATGAAAGGATGATCCAATGAAGGGATCCAGACCAGAACAGGCCGTGCTGACCAAAGATACGGACATGAGCAAGACTGACGAAACCAAGCGCGTGATCGAAGGTATGGTAGATGGCCTGAACGACCATACGATTGATGGCATCGGTGCGTTCTTTCACGATAGCTTTCGATGGATGGGCAATCAGGGGTGTGGCACCAAGACAGGCTTGAAAGAGTTCCAAGACAATTGGCAACGCCCTTTTCAGGCGGCTTTCTCTGACAAGGTTTGTGTCGATGAAGCCCGCATGTTCATGGGCGAATGGGCGGCTGCCTTTGGACGCCAAGAGGCGACACATACGGGAACTTTCATGGGTGTGGCCCCAACGGGAAAGCGCATTGAAATCCGGTATATGGATTTCTGGAAAGTTGAAGATGGCCGTATTTCGGACAATTGGGTGATGGTCGATTTCCCCCATGTGTTGGCCCAATTGGGTGTTGATATTTTTAACGGTGAAGGCTGGGAAGCCTTTGATCGCGGCGAAAAAACCGCGCCGCGACCTGATAATCTGTGAGGAAAAGATGACGATTGAATACCTAAAGCGTGGTAAATCCGATGCCGAACGTGGCGCAGATGACGCCAAAACACGGGCTGTGGTCGAGGCGACCTTGCAAGATATCGAGGCGCGCGGCGATACAGCCGTGCGCGAGTTGAGCGAGAAGTTCGACAACTACAGCCCAAAGGCGTTCAAACTATCAGCTGATGAGATTGACGCGCTGATGGCCAAGGTTACGCCGCGCGAAATGGCCGATCTAAAGTTTGCCCAAGAAAACGTGCGCCGTTTTGCGCAAGCGCAACGCGATTCCATGTTGGATATAGAGGTGGAAATGCAGCCCGGTGTGATCTTGGGACACAAGAACATCCCAGTGCAATCGGTGGGTTGTTATGTGCCGGGCGGCAAATTTCCGATGGTGGCTTCTGCGCATATGTCAGTGGCAACCGCGAGCGTCGCGGGCGTGCCGCGTATCATCGCCTGCACACCGCCGTTTAATGGTGTGCCGAACCCAGCCGTTATTGCCGCAATGCACTTGGGTGGTGCGCATGAGATTTACGTGATGGGCGGTATTCAGGCCGTTGGGGCGATGGCGATTGGCACCGAAACAATTGATCCAGTGCATCTGTTGGTGGGTCCGGGCAATGCCTTTGTGGCCGAGGCCAAGCGCCAGTTGTTTGGGCGTGTGGGTATTGATCTGTTTGCGGGACCGACTGAAACAATGGTGATCGCGGATGAAACCGTTGACGCAGAAATTTGCGCCACTGATTTGCTGGGGCAAGCCGAGCATGGCTATAATTCACCCTGCGTGTTGTTGACCAATTCGCGTAAATTGGCTGAAGAAACCTTGCGTGAGATCGATCGTATTCTGGAAATTTTGCCGACGGCTGGTACGGCGCGGGTCAGTTGGGAAGACTACGGCGAGGTCATTGTGTGTGACACTTATGATGAGATGCTGGCCGTGGCCGACGACATTGCGTCAGAGCATGTGCAAGTGATGACAGACCGCGATGATTGGTTCCTTGAGAACATGACCTGTTACGGTGCCTTGTTTCTTGGCGCACGTACCAATGTCGCCAATGGGGACAAGGTTATTGGCACAAACCATACGTTGCCAACGAAAAAGGCCGGGCGTTACACGGGCGGTTTGTGGGTTGGCAAGTATCTGAAAACGCACAGCTATCAAAAAATCACCACAGATGAAGCGGCGGCAGAGATTGGGGCTTATGGGTCACGGCTGTGTATGCTGGAAGGGTTTGTGGGCCACGCTGAGCAATGCAATGTGCGGGTGCGGCGCTATGGTGGTGTGAATGTGCCATATGGGACTGGTGCCCCTGCGGTTGAGGCGGCGGAGTAGAGCGCTAAGGCGCTCTGCGAGAAGCTCTGCCTCTCGCGCTCTCCGGGATATTTGGGCCAAAAAGAAACATGGACAGACATACACAGCATAAAGAGTTGATCGCCCCTTTACGGGCGGCGATGTATGATTTTGACGCAGATGTGGTGCGCGCTGCGCTGCATGATGTTTGCGCGGATGATGTGGTCTTTCGGTTGAGCTTTCCTTTTGAAAGCACGGTTGGCGTCGATGCGTATTTCGATAAGGTCTATGCGCCGCTGTTGCGTGCGGTTCCCGATTTGGAGCGACGCGACACGATTTTGATGTCGGGGCCGACGCCTGAGGGGCATGACTGGATCGGCTGCGGTGGGTTTTACTGCGGCACATTTCGCGCGCCTTGGTTGGATATCCCCGCGACGGGTCATCTGGTGCATATGCGGCTCCACGAATTCTACCGCGTTGTGGATGGCAAGATTGTTGAGATGCAGGCGCTTTGGGATATTCCTGAGGTAATGATGCAGGCGGGTGCGTGGCCTATGGTGCCCTCTTTGGGCCGTGAATGGCATGTGCCGGGGCCTGCCAGTAATGACGGGATTGTACCGGGGCCGTATGACGTCGATCAGGGGCAGGCGACCTGTCAGCACATCATTGATATGTTGGAGCATTTGACAAAATACCCCAGCCAAGGTGGTCCTGAAGTGATGGAGATGCCGCGCTTTTGGCATCCTCGCATGAACTGGTACGGGCCAGCAGGTATCGGCACTGCGCGGGGAATTGAAGGCTTTCGCAACTGGCATCAAAAACCGTTTCTGGCGGCAATGCCGGATCGTGGACAGCATGATGCAGATATCAATTTTCACTTCTTTGGGGATCGCCAATATGCTGGGGTCACGGGATGGCCAGACATGGCGCAGTCAATTACCCATGGAGGTTGGTTGGGCATCGCACCTGCGGGCAAAAAAATCGACATGCGCAGCCTTGATTTTTGGCGGCTGGAAAACGGGTTGATCCGGGAAAATTGGGTGTTGGTGGATCTGCTGCACATGTATGATCAGATTGGGGTCGATGTCTTGGCGCGCATGCGTGAGTTCAACAAGGTGCGCCCCGGATTTGATCCTGAAACCGGAGTTGCATTGTGATCGATTTACCCAAAACACCATCCTTTGATTTAACAGGCAAGCGTGCGCTGGTTACCGGGGCATCGTCTGGCATTGGGCTGGGATGTGCCGTGGCTTTGGCCGAAGCGGGCGCGCATGTGGTTTGTGCGGCGCGCCGCGTCGATGTGTTGCAGGAATCTGTAGATGCAATGGCGGCGCAGGGTTGGTCGGTTGAGGCGCTCGCGCTCGATATCACGGATATGAAGGCATTGACGGCTGCGATGAAGGGGCAGGCGGCGTTTGATGTTGTTCTAAATGCCGCCGGCCTTGCCCGACATTCACCGGCGCTTGAGACCACCCCGCAGGATTATGACGCGGTGATGGATGTGAACGTGAAGGCTGCGTATTTCGTATCGGTAGGTGCGGCGCATGGAATGATAGCGGCGCAAAAACCGGGATCAATCATCCATATCAGCAGTCAAATGGCGCATGTTGGCGGTATTGATCGTGCTGTTTATTGTGCCTCTAAACATGCGGTTGAGGGCATGGTCAAAGCTATGGCGGTCGAGTGGGGGAAGTCAGGTATTCGGATCAACACGATTTGCCCGACCTTCATCCGCACGCCGTTGACTGAGCCGACATTCAACAATCCTGAACGCCTTGCGTGGATTATGGATAAAATCAAGCTGCCGCGCGTGGGCGAAGTATCGGACATCATGGGGGCTGCGCTGTTTTTGGCCTCTGATGCCTCTGCAATGGTGACAGGCACGTCGATGATGATCGACGGCGGTTGGACGGCGGACTGATGCCAAAAGTCACTGCATTGGACGTGGCACAAAAGGCGGGCGTCAGCCGGTCAGCGGTCAGCCGTGTGTTCACGCCGGGCGCATCGGTCAGCAAGTCAACGGCAAGTAAAGTGCGTACTGCGGCGCGCGAATTGGGCTATCGTCCAAATGTATTGGCGCGCAGTTTGATCACCGGACGCAGCCGTATCATTGGGTTGGTGGTCGCGTATCTGGAAAATCAATTCTATCCTGAAGCCATCGAAAAACTATCCAAGAGCTTGCAAGAACGTGGCTATCACGTGCTGGTTTTTATGGCGTCCAACGACAGTGAAGCCACTCAAAAAGTCATTGATGAATTGCTCGACTATCAGGTCGACGGGATCATCGTGGCATCCGTTGGTATGTCGAATGATCTGACCCGACGCTGTGAAGACGCGGGCATTCCCATCGTGTTGTTCAACCGGGATCAATATGATGACCGCCTGTCCAGCGTCACCTCTGATAACATGGCGGGGGGGCGTAAGCTGGCCGCGTTTCTGGCTGCTGGCGGGCACCAACGCATTGGGCATATCGCGGGATGGGAAGGGGCCTCAACCCAGATTGACCGTGAGGCGGGGTTTAAGGCGGGGCTTGTGGATGCGGGCCTCAAGCTGGTTGCGCGTGAAGTTGGTAACTTTGATTTCGAACTGGCCAAACAAGCCGCACGTGAGATGTTTGATCGTAACGATCACCCCGATGCGGTATTTGTATCCAACGACCACATGGCCTTTGCGGTGATGGATGTGCTGCGTTTTGAATTGGGCTTGTCGATCCCGGATGATGTGTCCGTTGTCGGATATGACGACGTCAGCCTTGCCGCGTGGCCAAGCTATAATCTAACCACGGTGCGCCAACCCGCCAATCGCATGGTGGCTGAAACAGTAGATATTCTCATGACCCGGATAGATGACACAGACGCGCTGCCGCGACGTGTGACCATTGATGGGCCTCTGATCATCCGCGGCTCTGCCCGCAAATCCAAAGGATAAGACCATGCAAGGTTTCGACCCGAAGTTCAAAGACTTCCCTGACTATATTATCGGGATCACCAAAGAGATTTGGGAAGATCGCGGCATCGCCACCCTGCATCAGTATTATAGTGACGATATTGTCGTGCGTTCACCGGGGTCGGTCGTGATTGGCAATAAAACCGTTATTGGCGCGACCATGGCGACCTTGGCCGAATTTCCTGATCGTACGTTGATGGGTGAGGATGTGATTTGGTCGGGGACGCCAGAAGAAGGGATGTTGTCGTCACACCGTTTGCTGTCAACCGCAACGCACCTCAATGATGGGATGTATGGCAAGGCGACGGGCAAGCCTTTGGTCTATCGGATCATGGCTGATTGTCATGCGATCAATAACCAGATCAACGATGAATGGTTGATCCGCGATCAGGGCGCGATTGTTAGGCAGATGGGGTGGGATCCAAAACAATATGCGGCTGATCTGATTGAACGCGAAGGCGGCCCGGATAAATGTGTGAAACCGCTGACACCTGCCATTGATCAGCCGGGCCCCTACAAAGGGCGCGGTAATGACAATGAATGGGGCGCAAAATACGGTGATATTTTAACCCGCTTGATGGGCGCGGATATGGCGCTGATCCCATCTGAGTATGATCGCGCGGTGCAGACAGAATATCCCGGTGGCGTCACAGGCCACAGCCACAGTTCGGTTGACGCATTTTGGATGGGTCTGCGCGCGTCCTTCCCCAATGCTGAATTTCAGATCGATCATGTGATTGGACGCGATGATCCTTTAATGCCGCCCCGTGCAGCAATCCGGTGGTCCTTAACAGGTAAACATGACGGCTGGGGCAGCTTTGGCACGCCGACGGGCGCGGATGTTTATGTGCTGGGCATTTGCCATGTGGAATTCGGCCCTTGGGGCATCCGCCGTGAATACGTGATCTATGACGAAAGCATGGTTTGGAAACAAATCCTGTTGCAGACTGGGTGATGGCTATGATGAAACTGAATATCTGTGCAGTCATCATGTTGACAGGGTCCGCTGTCGCAGCAGAGGGTTTTGGTCAAACTGATCTAACTCAGATCGCCATCGACCCGGGGATGTTCAAAGGCGGGGTAATGGACATCGGTGAAAAGCCAAATCGGACCACGGTTTTTTGTACAAATTGCAGTGATCGTGTGCTGTTGGACGTTATTTTGTCACGCAGTACCGATGGAACTGAAGAACGGTTTCGCACGGGTCAGACAACTGTGCAGAACCTGGAAAAGATTTGTAAATCCCGCGACCCAAGCTGCACCCTGAAGCGTGTCGAAGTCGGACCAGCGCTGGGCTGGATCACAACATACGGCACCAATAGCACGGTGGTATTGTTTCAAGATGGGGACATGCTGACCTTTCGTTCGGTATCAGGTGATGCAGCCCTATCCTTGTCTAATGCGCGTCAGGCGATCAAATCAATTGCGCCACAGATTGTAGGGAACTGATGACCTCTTACGCTGATCTGATGTTCACGTCGGAAGTTGAAGCCGAACAAGCTGGTATCGGTAGCCGGGGTGTTTTTGCAGCGCGTTATGAAGCCAAGCAAGATGAACCACTTGGCGAAAATGAAGTCGCTTTTCTGACCTCGCGCACCTCGATCTATATCGCATCTGTCAACAGCGGTGGGTGGCCCTATGTGCAACATCGCGGCGGCCCTGCTGGGTTTATCAAAGCGTTGGATGCGTACACCATCGGCTTTGCCGACTATCGTGGCAATAAACAGGTCATCACAAAAGGCAATTTGCGCACCGATGACCGCGTGTCGATCTTTGCCATGGATTATCCCCGCAAGGCCCGCCTAAAGCTGCAAGGTCACGCCTCGCTGGTAGATATTGCTGATGCGCCAGAGCTGGCTGCGCAATTGGAGACCCAAGGGCAGGGCCGCGTTGAGCGCATCATGACGATTAAAATTGCGGCCTTCGACTGGAACTGTCCGCAATTTATTACACCCCGCTTTGACACCGCTGAAATGACGGCCCTTGTTGGCCCCGAACTCAGCCGTTTGGAAACCCGCAACGCAGAGCTTGAGGCACAAATCGCTGATCTGCGTGACGACTTAAGGAATGCAAAATGACCCCTGAAGAAATGGAAAAGCGCATCGTGCGCTACGGCGATCTACAACCGTGCAAGACCGCCTTTATTGATGCGCACACACCCGGTAGCGATCAAAAAGAGAACTTTACCATCATCGGTGGCGGTGTATCGGAATCGCCTGATCAGCATGTGCATATCGGTATTCCGCATGGGTTCAATATTGGTGCGGCAGGCCAGCCGCCGCATTGCCGCAATTCGCTGCATAGCCACCGCACGGCGGAAGTATTCTTTGTCCTATCTGGTCGCTGGCGGTTTTTCTGGGGCCGTTGGGGGGACGCGGGTGAGGTGATTTTGAACGAAGGGGACATTATTAACATCCCTACCGGAATTTTCCGTGGTTTTCAGAACGTCGGCACGGATTACGGAATGATCATGGCGATCCTTGGTGGCGATGACGCTGGTGGCGGTGTGATTTGGGCACCGCAGGTGATTGAGGACGCCAAAGCGCATGGGCTGGTGTTGGGAGAGAACGGCAAGCTTTATGATAGCAAAAAGGGTGCAAGCCTTCCTGATGGTGTTGGGCCGATGCCTTTGCTGAACGACGAACAACTCAAAGACTATCCAGAACCCACAGGCATGAATGTGGTTGGTGGCTATGTGCGTCGCTACCACGATATGGCCGCGATTGGCCGGGATGGCCCTGTGAAGGTGATTGGCGAAAAAGGCATCATCCGGGATAAGCCCGGGTTCGAAGTTGACCTGATCACCCGCCAAAACGCGACTGATGTGAAACATAGTCACGATAAACCATCTGTCCTGATGCCGATGTTTGGCCATTGGCGTGTGGAATGGGAAGGTGGTGCTGCGACATTGGCCCCCGGTGATACGATGTCAGTGCCTGAAGGGATAAACCACTCTGCCGTACCGTCGATGACGGGCGAGGCGGCATTGTATCATGTTGTTGCTACTGGTGATCCTGCTGGTTTGACGTGGAAAGGCTGATATGCGCTTAGGTCTGCTTGCCTTGTTCTGGATGCTTTGTGCTGCGCCATTGGCCGCGCAAAGCTGGATAGCTGACCTAAGTGACGATGGCGGATATGCGGGCGCTATTGTGACTTATCCGGGCGTTGGTATGGGGTTCAACTGTGCCGCGCGTTCGATCCAGAACAAGCCGATCATGGATACGATGTGGTTTGAAAGCACCGTTGCGCCGCCTTATCAGTTTCAAATTGAAGTGGGCGATAAATTGATCCCAACTGACCCTTGGGAGCGCTCTGATATCGTGCTGTTTTTGGATCAAACCGGATACCGCCTGCCGACGGTGGGCTGGAACGAGATGGATGGCGGGTGGCAGGTAAACCTGAGTATGACCGACGCTTCCATCCGGTCGTTGCAATCCACATCACGCATGGTGCTTCAGGTTGGCACCCAAGCAGCGTGGGAAATCCCCGTTGTGGGTTTGGGTCCTGCCTTGGAAAAGGCGCGCCAGTTCTGTGCCGCGACATGGATTGCAACAGGGTATCCGCCACCACCGGGTTTTGGGGCAATTACGGCTGCGGCACCTGTCGCACCAACCTTGGCACCCGCAGCCCAATCGGGGGTTTTTCAATTACCATCGCAAATTCAGGCCTTTGCTGACAAACAGTGTCAGGGCGCGGCTGCCATTCAAGCCAGCGCTTTGCAGGCAGGTGATCTGGACAACGATGGTCACCCTGACGTGACTGTGAATTGGCGCGATGTGACCTGCGCGGGCCAGTCCTTCAATACGTTTTGTGGTGCTGCCAACTGCTCTATCGATGTGTTCATGTCGTCGCGCGGTTATGTAAATCCTGTGCAGATGCTGGGCACCAGCGTTGGAATTGGTCCTCATAGAACCGGACGATTGGCTTTGGGTATTGGCGGGACATACGGGCTGTGCGGTGAGACTGGATGTGACACGCCGTGGCTTTGGACCGGAACAGATTTTGAACAAATACCGTGAGATATGAAAAGGAAACCAAATGACCATCGAAACAACGCATGTCGGATCACTGCCCCGTAGCCAAGAGGTGGTCGATTTCATTTTTGCCCGCGAAAACAACACGAGCTATGATCAAGCTGATTTTGACGCCTGCATGACCGCCGCCGTATCCGACACTGTTGCCAAACAGGTTGCGGCGGGTGTGGATATTGTCAGCGACGGTGAGACATCCAAGATCAGCTATGCCACTTATGTCAAAGACCGCTACACTGGGTTTTCTGGCGACAGCCCGCGCAATGCACCTGCTGATCTCAAGAAATTCCCAAGTTTCCTCAAACGCTTGGCTGATGATGGCGGCACCCCGCAATACGCGCGCCCCATGTGTACGGGTGATGTGAAATCCAAAGGACAGGGTGAATTACAAAAGGATATTTCGAACCTCAAAGGGGCGATGGCGACCCATGGGGCCACGCGCGGTTTTATGAACGCAGCATCCCCCGGCGTGATTTCGCTGTTCCTACAAAATGATCATTACAAGACGCGCGATGCGTACCTCGCCGCCCTCGCGGATGCGATGAAAGAGGAATACGAAACCATCGTGGCCTCTGGTCTGGACCTGCAACTGGATTGCCCTGACCTCGCGTTGTCCCGCCACATGTTGTTCAATGATTTGTCTGATGCAGAGTTCCTGAAAATCGCCAACAGCCATGTTGAGGCATTGAACCATGCGCTGCAAAATGTACCGCAAGACAAGGTGCGCATCCACATCTGCTGGGGCAATTACGAGGGCCCGCACGTGTGTGATATTGGTATGGACAAGGTGTTTGATACGTTGATGTCGACCAAGACACGCTATGTGTTGTTTGAAACCTCAAACCCGCGTCACGCCCATGAATGGACAGTGTTCAGGGATCGCAAAGCTGACATTCCAGACGATAAAATTCTGGTGCCGGGTGTCGTTGATACAACCACCAACTTTGTTGAGCACCCTGAAGTGGTTGCGCAACGCATTGAACGGTTCACGGGCATCGTGGACAGCGATCGCGTGATCGCAGGCAGCGATTGTGGATTTGGTACATTTGCGGGTTTCGGCGCGGTTGATCCTGAGATTGCTTTTGCCAAACTCACATCCCTTTCCGAAGGCGCGGCAATCGCTGCGAAACGCGCATGAACGACGCGCTGCATGACCTGCTGAAACGGGTCGATACGCCGACGGTTTGTAACGCAATCGAGGTCGCGCAGGACAGGCGTGGATTTAACGATTTCACGCGCGGTACGATGGTGTGTTCTGCACCGGGTAAGGCGATGGTGGGCTATGCCCGCACTGCCCGCATCCAAGCGGTGAACCCGCCATCAGAGGCTGCGGATGTGATCAAGGCGCGCCGTATGGCGTATTATAAATATATGTCCGAAGGGCCACGCCCCGGCATCGCGGTGGTGCAAGACATGGATGTGCCAAACGCCATTGGGGCCTATTGGGGCGAGGTGAACACCAACATCCACAAGGCGTTCGGCCTAAATGGGGCGCTGACGGATGGCGTGATGCGCGACCTTGGTGATCTGCCAGATGGTTTTCCGGTGGTTGCAGGGTCCATCGGTCCCAGCCACGGGTTTGTGCATGTGGTGGATTATGATCAACCTGTGCAGGTTTTTGGCATGAGAGTTGCGCCCGGTGCCTTGGTCCATGCGGACCGGCACGGCGCGGTGGTGATCCCGGATGATGTGGTGCCGCATCTTGAGGCCGCCATCGCGCAATTGTTCAAATCCGAAAAAGTCGTGTTTGATGCGGTCAAAGGCAAGCAGATCGACTTTGCTGGTTTTGAGGCCGCTTGGGCGGCTTTTGAAGCCTCTCGAACTTAAAATCAGAACTGGGCCATGCGCCTATCTTTCGTAAGGTGGAGGCATACTCAACCCTCATTCCTTGACTGAGGGTGCCCCCCCTTCAAACGCGTTGCCATTCACGTAGTCGCAAGGTTCCTCTCGCATTTCCAAGTGTAGGTGATCGCTGGTGAGTGGGTTTGCCCGCGCCAGTTCTTCATCCACCTCGATACCCAAACCGGGGGCTGTTGGAGCCGTAATAAATCCATCCTCAACACGAATGGCCCCTTTGATCAGTTGATCATGAAATGGCGTTTCAATGCATTCCGCCATCAGGATGTTCGGGATTGAAACTGCCAGATGAATATTCGCAGCCCACTCGATTGGGCCCGCATACAAATGTGGTGCCATCTGCGCGTTGTAAACCTCGGCCATGGCCGCGACCTTTTTCATCTCCCAAATGCCACCCGCGCGGCCCAAGGCAGGCTGCAATATCGTCGCGGCACCAGACCGTAATACAGGTGCAAATTCTGCTTTTGTTGTCAGGCGTTCACCCGTCGCAATCGGGATGCGCACGGCACGCGCGACCTTGGCCATTTCTTCGACCGCATCCGGTGGGATTGGTTCTTCAAACCATAGCGGCGCATAGGGTTCCAACGCCTGCCCCAAACGGATCGCACCTGCCGTACTGAACTGACCATGGGTGCCAAACAAAAGGTCCGCTTTGTCCCCCACGGCCTCACGGATCGCTTTGCAGAACGCCACGGATTGACTGATGTCGGACATTGCTGGCATGTGACCACCGCGCAACGTATAGGGGCCAGCCGGGTCAAATTTTACCGCCGTATAGCCACGCGCGACACACTCAGCGGCAGATTCAGCTGCCATTTCCGGCGATGTCCAAAATGCGCTCATGTCATGATGGGGCAGGGGGTACAGATAGGTATAGGCACGCACGCGGTCGTTCATTTTACCGCCAAGCAGTGCATAAACCGGGCGATCACGATCTTTGCCCAAAATATCCCAACACGCGATTTCAAGGCCCGAAAAGGCACCCATCACGCTCAGGTCAGGGCGCTGCGTGAATCCAGAGGAATACGCACGGCGAAACATCAGCTCGATGTTCTCGGGGTTCTCATCTTGCATGTGGCGCGCGAACACGTCTTCGATCACGGCGGTCATCGCCTTTGGCCCAACCGAGGACGCATAACATTCGCCCCAGCCGACAATCCCGGTGTCCGTCGTCAGTTTGACCAATATCCAATACCGCCCCCCCCAACCGGGCGCTGGCGGACTGGTGATGATCACATCAAGGTCTTGCAGCTTCATGGTGTATCTTTCTGGTGGGCCGCAACAACACGGGCGATCATTGGGGCGTAATGGTCAAAATTAGGTGTGGTGACAGCAGGGTCTTTGCCCTGATCATCCCAGATACGGACTTGCACGATGGCATCAAGATTTGGTTCTTTGGCAAATGTGGTTACCTCAAGGGCATTCATTGGTCCGCCTTGCAGGTTCAGCGTATGCACGGAGGCTTCGCTCAATTGCCCGAAATAGTTTGGATCAGTCGCGCACAAATATCGCTTTGCGGCTACATGGTGCAGGATACAATCCGTCACAGCGGCAGGAAAGAACGGAGCCAATACCTGCGCGCCCGCCTCTTCGTGTAGATTGTCGGTGCCTTGAGCAATCGCGTCATCGGGGAATTCGTTGGTATAGTGACCGATATCGTGCAGCAGTGCTGCGGTGATCACCGTTTCAGATGCACCTGACAGTTCGGCCAATTGTGCAGCCTGCAACATGTGCTGAGACATGGTGACTTGTTCACCAAGGTAACTTTCCGCGCCGCGCCGCGTGAAAATATCACCAATGAAATCAACAATGGTGTCCGCGTTTAACGTGGCCATATCCGGTGCGCTCATATCTCAGCCTCCAGTGCTGAAAGGGTGGACAGGATACCATCGCGGTCTGCATAACATCCTTGCAACCAACGGGTGCCTGCGCCTGAATATCCTTTGCGCGCGTGCAGCACGCGGGTGTTGTCGACCACAAAGGCCTCACCGGGTGCCAGCTTGAAACGGACTTCCATTGCTGGGTCATCAATGATCGCGCTGAGGCGGCGGTAGGCCGCATAATAGGCAGTCATCATATCAAACGGCACATCAACCAAAGGTGCCGCAGAACGCGCGTTGAAACGTATGGCCTGCAATTCTCCATCAGGGGACAGTTCAATCATCGGACGTCTGGAATGTAATGAAACGCCTGCACTGCCAGTATAGCTGAAGCGGGCGCAATATTTGGAGAGCAATTCAAATCCGTCAGCATCTTCATCACGTAGGCGTTGGGCGGCGGCAAACCCATCAACAACCATGTTTTCACCGCCCGCGGCCGAATTCTCAAGACAGGCAAGGACCTGCACCGTGGGCTGGGGATCGCGGTAAGGATTGTCAGTATGCGCCTGCAACCCAAGGCCCGTATAAGCGAGGTTTATAGGGTTCACTTCAGTGCGGACTTCGAAATGGCGGCCATAGTTGGTTTCGCGGACATACCCAAACAGGTCGACAACATCGAACAACCCACCAGATTCTGTACGTAGACCCGTCACCTTGGCAAACCCATAGCCGCGCAGGGCAGTTAACCAATCACGCAAGGCGGCCCTATTCCTTTGCATCGCTGACAAATCCGCAGTTGGCACAGCGGGTGATAACCCTCCATCCCAAGCCTGTGTATGCACGGGTAAACGGCCCTTGGTGTGATCTTGATCCCGATCATAGCAATATTGGACCAACCACGCAGCATCAAACACAACCTGTTTTTCATCAGCGGCAAAGGTAACCTGCACCTGCGCGCCGTCAACTTTGGCATCACAAAGGCTGCAATCCTCTGGCAGAGCAGCCAAAGTGATCAACCTTTGTCCATTGCCGGGATCGCGGGTTGCCGGATCTTGGGCATTGTCGCGTAGCCAAACATCATGAAACCGCAGATCGGCACCACCCATGCTGACCCGCAAAATATGCCCGTTATCTTCAATTGCGGCTTTGTCGATTTGCACTATATCCGCCTTCTTTTTGGCCAAAAATATCCCACGGGGGGCCGGGGGTGTGAAACCCCCGCGTCTTCACTGGTTAAACACAATCACATTACGCCGTGCTGCACCTGACTTGGTGTCCTCAATCGCCTCATTGATTTGATCCAATGACCACCGTCCTGAAATCAACTCGTCCAATTTCAAGCGCCCCTGTTCATACAGATCAACCATCCATGGAATGTCACGTTGGATCACCACGTCACCCATTTTTGACCCGACCATACCCTGCGCCATCGCAGCCAGCATCACAGGTTCATAACTCGACATCGCACCAGAATGGGTCATGCCGACCATCACAACTTTACCACCACCCGCCAGATATTTTGGCGCGGAATCATAGGCTGGTATGGCACCAACCGTGACGATCACCGCATCTGCACCGCGCCCCATTGCATCCATCGCATCGCGCCATGGTTTTTCTGATGTGGCCAATACCCCGTCGGTTGCGCCAAATTCACGCGCGATAGCGAGTTTTTCTTCACTCATGTCCACCGCCACGATGCGCCGCGCGCCTGCAATACGTGCGCCTTGGATCGCGTTCAGGCCAACACCGCCAGCGCCAATCACAACAACATCCTGACCTGCGCGCAATCCCGCCGCGTTCACCACTGCACCGACACCCGTGATCACACCGCAGGCAATCAAGCTCGCGGCGTCCTTGGGGATGTCATGGCTGATTTTGACGACCTGCGCTTGTTCCACGACGACCTTTTCGGCAAAGGCACCGGATGCCATAGCTTGATGTAATTTACCACCATCTGCGGTTTTCAGCGGTCCGTGATCGCCGTCATAGGGGGTTTCGCACACTGTTGGTTTGCCGCTGGCACAATTGGGGCAGGTGCCACAGGCGCGGATCAGGGTCACAACAACGCTATCACCTATTGCCACACCTTTTACGCGGGCCCCAACAGCGCTGACACGTCCCGCTGCCTCGTGCCCATAGACCGCCGGAAGCGACCCGCCCCATGCGCCAGAGGCAAAGGTGATGTCAGAATGGCAAATCGCAACCGCGTCCAAGGTGACTTCAACTTCGCTGCCTTCAGGCGCGCGCAGTTGGACCTCTTCGATGCTTAACGGCGCGCCAAATTCATGGGCAACGGCGGCTTTAATTTTCTGCACTAGGTATCCTCTCATCGCGCGGGAATAATTGTTTTGCAGGCAAGGTGGCCTGTATGAAAACCTGCTGCAAGTACCTAGGCGACGTGAAAAAGGTCTGATTACGCCATGTCGTCAGAGGCGGGGCGGCTTAAGAAGATAAACAAGCTAAAGATTGCGAGTCCCATAGCCAGCAAGAAAGGTGCGCCGGGGAGGTAAAGAGGGGCATCAGCCCCAGTGAAATGGGCAAAAGCTGCTGTCATTGCCATTGGTGACAAGATCATTGCCAGAGCCACGGCAGAACTCAGTGCCCCTTGCAATTCGCCTTGCGCGTTTGAGGCAACCTTTCGTGACATGATCCCTTGGAGGGCCGGGGGAATGATGCCCGCCAACGCCGCCAGTGGGGTCAAGATCAAGGCCCATGTGCCCGAGGTCACCGTGGCGATGACGCCGAAAGCCAAGATGCTGAACATGTGTCCGATAATGACCGTGCCGCGTTCGCCTAAATATCGCAGAACCAAACGGATCAGCCCGGCCTGTACCAGCGCCATCATCACGCCGAATAGACCAAGGGAATACCCTATAAGCGCCGGGGTCCAAGCAAAGCGTTCCTGCCCAAAATAGGCCCAAACCGATGGATAAACGGCAAAGGCGACATGATAGATGAAATAGACCACCAGCAGATGTCGGATGCCGGGCAGTTTGCCCAAGGCCCGGATCGCCCCAAACGGGTTTGCGCGCCGCCAATCAAACGCGCGCCTGTTCTCTTTTTTGACAGTTTCTTTCAGAACGAACCAGCCCAAGATCGCATTGCCCATAGCAAGGAATGTAGCGGCCCAGAAAGGTGCGCGGGTGCCATATTCTGCCAGCACCCCGCCCATCAATGGGCCAAGGACAAAGCCGATGCCAAAGCCAGCACCGATCAGTCCAAAATTAGCCGCGCGGTCTTCGGGCTTGGAAATATCTGCCATATAGGCCGACGCAGTTGCGTGTGTGGCGGCTGTGATCCCGCCAATGATACGGCCCAGCATTAGCAGCCAAATGGTGTGTGCAATGGACATCAAAACATAGTCTGCGGCCATGACCACAAGGGCCAACAACAGCACTGGACGTCGGCCATAGCGATCCGACAACCCACCCATCACCGGACCAAACAGGAATTGCATCACAGCAAACGTGGTCGCCATGATTCCACCCCAGAGGGCGGCGTTGGAAAGATCGCCGCCATTCACCTCGCGGATCAGGTCCGGCATCACAGGAATGATCAAACCAATGCCCATGGCATCAATCATTATCGTGATCATGATAAAGACAACTGCGGGGCGCATTGGCTTAAATCAGCGCGGCGCGCGCAGCAAAGGCAAGCGCGTCTTGGGCCGCAAGGCCGATGCCGGAGCTATGTGTAAAGACATCTGCTGGCAGGTCTGGATAATCCGCGCGTGCCAGTGTTTCCAGCGGGGTTTGTTTATCGAGCGCTTCTAGGCATAGCGCTTTGGTCACCTGTTGTGCCTTGGGCCGTGGCATCATTTCGGCCAAGGCAAAGCTTAGTGCTTCTGCGTGGACCAAGCCCATATTTGCCTCAAGATTACTGTGCATTTGTACGGGGCGTGGTGTGACGTTTTGTGCTAGTTCTTTGATGTGATTCAGGGCAGCGGCGAGGCTGAGTGCAAGTTGTGGCACAACCATCCATTCGGTGAACCACGCCGCCCCGTCACGCTGATGTTGATGCACCGCGGCTTGCTGCAAACTGCTGCGCAATCCAGCAAACTGGTGGTGCAGCGCCATAATGGCCGAAGGTGCAACCGGATTTTGCTTTTGCGGCATGGTAGAAGAAGCACCTGCCACACCCAAGGTGATCTCGCTGGTGTCACTTCCTGTCAGCGCAATCAATGTTTGCGCCATTTGTGCCAAGGCGACCATGATCTGAGCTTGCCAATCAACAATCCTTAAAATCGGGGTTCGGTCGGTGTGCCATGACCGGCCCGAATCGTGCAGGCCCAAGGCCTTTGCCAGATCTGAACGGGTTTCTGGTGCTTTGTCTCCCAATGCGGACGCCGTCCCAGAGGCACCAGAAAGAGACACCCACAGGGACGAAGTACGCAGATCAGCAAGCGAGCCCAATGCATCAAGCAACGGTGTGCCCCAAGTGGCCACCACTGCGCCCCAAGTGGTTGGTGTCGCATGTTGCCCATAGGTGCGCGCAGGCATGGGCAGGTGGGCGTGTTCTTTGGCGGCCTTACCCAATGATGCGGTGATGGCGCGCAGATCAGCCTCGGCCAGCGTCAGCGCCTGACGTAAGCGCAGCATCAATGCGGTGTCGATGATATCTTGGCTGGTCGCACCCCAATGCACAAATTGTGCATGTTCCGGGGCGTTCATTTCCGCACGAAAGGCAGTGACCAAGCCGGGGACACTGACCCCGTTTTGGCCCGTAGCCAGAGCGATTGCGCCCGGGTCGATCTGTATTTCCATACTGGCGCGGTGGATCGCAACAGCGCTGAGTTCCGGGATCACATCCAAATTGCCCTGCACCTTTGCCAGCGCACCCTCAACCAACAACATCGCGCGGATGGCGGCACTGTCTGAAAACAGACGTCCCGTTTCACCCGTATTAAAAAGCTGCGCATAAAGGGGGCTGTCAAAAACGGATGCGGCCATTCTTATGCGTTCCTGTCGTGGTGGTTAAACATGGCCGACACCTTTTAGGAAATCGTTTAGAACTTGCGCAAACTCTTGGGGTTGTTCCACGCAGGGCAAGTGGCCTGCTTTGCGGATCAGGTGAAACTTTGAGCCCGGTATCAGGTCGGTTGTTTCGCGCACCAAATCTGGTGGCGTTGATCCATCCTCTGATCCTGCAATACCCAAACAGGGCAGGCGCAAACCACTGGTGGGGGTGTAAAAATCAGTGCCAGAGATCGCGGCAGAGCATCCTGCATAGCCATCATCGGGCTGGCGCACCAACATATTGCGCCAAATTTCAATTTCTGGGCTGTTGCGAAAGGCGGGAGAAAACCAGCGTTCCATCACGGCGTCCGCAAGGCTTTCGATGCCGCCTTCTTTGACCTGTGCGATGCGTTCATCCCACATCGATGGATTACCAATTTTAGCGGCAGTATTGGATAAAACCACTGCGCGGATCAGATCAAGCCGCTTGACCGCCAGCCCTTGGGCAATCATGCCACCAATGCTGAGGCCAACAAATACGCATGCCTGAACGCCCAGAAAATCCAACAGTTTTTCGGTGTCGGTGATCAGTGATCCCATCGAATAGGGGCCGGACGGGCAGGTCGACAACCCATGCCCACGTTTATCAAACCGGATGACCCGTAGCCCCTTTGGCAGCAGCGGCAAGATTGGATCCCACAGCCGCATATCAGTGCCAAGCGAGTTCACAAACACCACAGGCGCGCCATCGTTGGGGCCGTCTACACGGTAGTGCAAACGCACATCGCCAGTGTCAAAAACCTGCATGATTTATCCGCCTTTCAACCGAATGGTCGCCATGATCTGCCCATGATCTGAGGCCAGTTTATTATACGGGGCCTCAGGATGTGAGCCATCTGTTAAGTGATCATTCAGCACGCTGAAATATTCCATCTCGCCAATATGCCCCTGCCATTCGGGCATGAAATGCCGTGACATCAGAATTTGATCAATGCTTTCATAGACCCCACCAAAGGCCGATGTGTACACCATATCGCGCAAGGATTTACGCACAAACAGCTTTTCAGCGGAATGTAGGCGGACGGAGTCGATGTCTTCGGTGATCTGTTTGCTTTCTTCGTCAGAGTACCGATCGCCGCGATGTTCTGCGTCATGACGCAGCATCCAAGCGTAGTTTTTAAACGGGGCCTCGCCAGAAATAATCTCAGAGCTCACCGCATTTTCACTATCGTTAAAGTCCCCCAGCACCATCACCGGACGGCCTTGTTGCAACTCGCCAATGATCGCGCCGCGCAGTACCCATGCTTCGGCCATACGGCGCATCGCAGCGCGTGCAGCCCCCAAGGCACGGCCAACGGGGTCATAACTTGTCAGGTCCGCCTCGGCTGGGAAATCTGTGCCGTCAGGGCGGATAAATTCACCCAGTTTCGATTTGAGGTGACAGTTGAAAACGGTAATCACCTGATCGCCCACAGGGATGCGGCATTTCAGGATTGGACGGCTGAGTTTTTGGATGGTGTAAAACCCACCATCGTCGCCGCCAAAGGTTTGGAACGGAATTTTTAAGGGTTCGGGCAGTGCCTGAATAATCTGTGGTTCTTCGGCAAATCCGAGGCGAGACAACACTGCGACCCCGGGGCGGCGATGGCCCGGTTCACCGTCATGAATGTTGGGGGCAACAGCCAATGCCGCCTTGCTATAATCGCCATAAGCAAGACGATCAAAGATCGCGCGGTGGCGATAGCGTTTGTCCTGACCGGGTAGGGCGGCTGCGTTGTTGTCGGTGCCAATTGCATCCGCGCGCGCAATGGTGTCGCGCAGGGATTGTTCATCAAAGGTCTCTTGGAAGCCAACAATATCTGCGTTCAGGGATACGATCTGATCCGCCAACCAATCTTCTTTCCAAGCGTATTCTTCTGGGGTGTAGGACTGGAATTTATAGTATTCTTGATCTGGCCCAATCAGGTTTTTCACGTTGAAACTGGCGATGGTAAATTTGGGGGTGGATTGTCTCATGACAGAGTCTCCAGTGCGCGGGCGAACATGTCCGCATCGACGTTGCCGCCGGAAATGGTGACGATAACGTCATCACCTTTGATCTCATCTTTGCGAAATAATGCGGCGGCCAACGCGGCGGCACCACCCGGCTCTGCGACAACTTTCAAGCGGTTGAACGCATGGGCCATCGCCTGCAATGCCTCTGCGTCACTGATCACCAGACCGGGACCGACAAGGCGTTTGAGAATGGGAAAAGTGATATCCCCCGGTTGCGGTGAAATAATAGCATCACAAATTGACCCGGTCATGGTCTTGTTGCGTTCGATCCCACCAGAGCGCAGGGACCGCGCCACATCGTCAAAACCTTCAGGCTCTGCTGGGCGTACGCGCAACCCGGGCGCATCCGCTTCAAGCGCCAAAGCGATGCCAGAGGTTAGCCCCCCACCGCCACAACAGACAATCACTTCGGCCTTGGTAATCCCCAGATCAGCAGCTTGCTGAGCAATCTCAAGACCGACACTGCCTTGGCCCGCAATCACTTCGGGTTCGTCGTAAGGTTTGACTAGTGTTAACCCTTGTTCGGCCCCAATACGTGTCCCTATGGCGTCACGATCTTCTGTCGCACGGTCATACAGCACCACTTCGGCACCGATGGCGCGGGTATTGTTGATCTTTAGGCGCGGGCTGTCTTCGGGCATAACAATGACCGATGGCACGCCGTGCAGTTTTGCCGCCAGTGCAACCCCTTGTGCGTGGTTGCCACTGGAAAACGCGATCACGCCTTTGGCGCGTGTGTCCGGGTCCATCGCTGACAAAGCGGCCCATGCGCCGCGAAATTTAAAACTGCCCGTGTGTTGTAAACACTCCGGCTTGACCCAAACGCGACGTCCCGCGATTTCGTCGATAAACGGCGAGTTGAGCAAAGGCGTGCGCCGCACATGGCCTTCAAGCCGCCTGTTTGCAGCGCGGATCATGTCGATGTTCATGTCATCTGTCCTATCCATGTGTGCAAGGCGGTGACGGCCTCGGGTTCGTCCAGAAACGGGATATGGCCGCGTCCGGGGACGACGGCGGTGATCATATCGGGGCGGCGGGTTTGCATTTCTGTAAGGGTTTCGTTGCTTAGCAAATTGGAATTTGCACCACGGATACAGCACAATGGCATCCCTTCCATGGCATCAAAGAACGGCCATAGGTCTGGGGCTGCTTGAGCGCCTGCGGCTTCAACAGCGTCGCGTAAATGTGGGTCATAGGTGATTTTGAGGCCATCCTCAGTCTCGCTATAATGCTTCACGGCTTCTTCCATCCAACGGCTGTCTGGCACGCCGTCAAATTCAGTGAATACACGTGGCATTGCAGTTGCGGCATCAGCGTGGGTTTTGGCGGCAGGGTTACGGCCCAAATACCCCATGATGAAATCCAACCCCATGGGGTCAATGAATGGACCAATATCATTTAAGGCGACCCCCAACAGACGATCGCGCGCGCCCATCGCCAGCCCCATCGCGTTCAACCCACCGCGCGATGTACCAAGGATCGCGACCTTTTCCAGACCCAGATGAGCGAGTAATTCCAGCACATCACGACATTCGACGGGCAGGGTGTAATTTTGCCAATTGGTGTCAAAATCTGATTTCCCGCGGCCGCGGTAATCCAGCTTGATCAGTCGATTGGCCGACAAATGTGGGGTGACATAGTCGAAATCAGCCGTGGTTCGGGTAAGCCCTGCAAGGCATAAAATTGGCAGGCCTTCGCCCTCGTCAGTGTAATACAAAGACAGCCCATCAGAAGTTTGAAAATACGCCATTATACACCTGCCAATGCGGGAATGCCGCTTAGGTCTTGCAAGACATGGGCGGGTTTCCACGGCAATCGGTCCATCGGTTCGCCGCCCCTGTTCACCCATGCGGTTTGAAATCCGTATCCAGTGGCGGCACCTGCGTCCCAACCGTTTGAAGACACGAACAGCACCTCATCTTTGGCGCACCCAAAATGCGCACCAACTAAATCATAGACGGACGCATGAGGCTTAAAGATGCCGACACTTTCGACCGACAGCGACACGTCCAACACATCAGCAATCCTGGCGGATTGCACAGCCCCGTCCAACATCTGCGGCGACCCGTTCGACAGGATCGCAGTATTCAATCCGGCGGCTTTCAATGCAGTCAACATTACGGGCACCTCAGCGTAGGCTTGCAATTCCCAGTACAGCGCCAACAGACGTTCGCGCAGTTCTGCATCACCATCATGGCCGGTTTTCTCCAACGCCCAATCCAGACCCTCCTGCGTAACAGTCCAAAAATCGGTATGTGCTTTGGTCACGGCACGCAGCCAAGAATATTGCAACTGCTTGAGCCGCCAATGTTCCGCCAATTGCGGCCACGTGTCTTTGATCGCCGAAAACTCGGGTTCAGATGCGGCCTGTCGTGCAGCGGCGGTGACATCAAACAAAGTGCCATAAGCGTCAAAAACGCAGGTGGTGATGGGCATTGGGGTCTCCTGTTGCGCGTCGCCACAGAGTGGGGCGGAAAGCGCTGGAATTGCAAGAGGTCAACCTGTGATCGCGGGGGTTTACTCTTGGTAGATGTCCTGACAGATTGCAACGGAATTTGGAGCACCCGCGCAGATACGTGGCCTCCACACCCTATTCCCCAAACATTTCAGGAGATTTCCATGGCTGAGGTCAAATCAGGCGATAAAGTTGCAATTCACTATACCGGCACCTTGCTGGATGGCACCACATTCGACAGCTCGGATGGTCGCGAACCACTAGAGTTTGAAGTCGGTTCTGGCCAAATTATTCCCGGGCTAGACGTTGCGTTGCCCGGCATGTCGGTGGGTGACAAAAAAGTAGTCAAGATCGCCTGCGCTGACGCATATGGTCCGTTGAACCCGGACATGCGTCAAGCCGTCCCGCGTGAGGGTATTCCGGCGGACATTCCGCTTGAGATTGGCACGCAGTTGCAGATGCAAACGCCAGATGGGCAAGCCATGCCTGTAATGGTGGTTGAACTGGACGAGGCAACCGTAACACTGGATGCCAACCATCCATTGGCCGGTAAGGACCTTCAATTTGATATTGAGTTGATGAAAATCGACTAACGATGATTGCTTAGTTTGATGGTTTTTGGGCCGCCAACGCGCGGCCCAAGTGCTGTGCCAATGCCTGCGTATCCAATTGTTGACCCGGCGTGGCCGCAGGGGTGCCAAACCGGTTTACTTTGACACGGCTAGTTGGAAGCGTTGAGCTGTCGGGTGCAAGCGACGCAGTCTGAGTGGATTGTGCTGGTCCCGAGGCTTTCAGAACGACGTCCATCCCAGCACGCGCAATTGCGCTGCGCAATTGCGGTTCTGATCGCAGGGTTGCCCCAATGGTCAGCATCAGTGCCAGCCCCATGATCCGCGCCCAAAAGAACGCGCGCCGCGATCTGTCACGACGCGATTGCAATACTTCATGACGGTAAATTTCTGATAGGCTCATCCGATCTAACGCTGCCTGTGGGCTGTTATCTGTTTGGCGGTCTCGTGGGTTTGGTATGGCCATGGCTTTAACGGTTTTCTGGTGTGGATGATGGGTTGAATGTAACCAACAAATCGCTGCCCGTTTTCATCAATGTGGTATGCATCACCAACGCGCTTGTGAGCAGCAACACAAGGCTGACAGCGCGCGTCATGATCATATAACGACGCGCATGCGCCCACCGCGTATGCATTTCTTCGGTGTGATATGTTTCAGCTAAACTCATGAGATGTGTTCTTACGGGCAAAACAGGCAAATACAGGGCACGGACGTGTCAAACGCAAGATTTCCCTCTAAAAGTGTTGTCGGGGTGCGAGAATATCAGAAATTCTGGCGTGGGTACTTTTAAAAATTGCGTTCGTTCTCGCAGGTCGAGCGCGTAGTCGCTATGCACACGCTATGGAAAACACTCAAACATTCGAAATCTTCCTTGTCTGCGCACCCGGACTAGAACCGTATTTATGTGCCGAGGCGCAGGAAAAGGGTTTTGCCGACCCGCAATCGGTTCCCGGCGGCGTTACCATTCAGGGCGGTTGGCCTGATGTGTGGCGCGCCAATCTTGAATTGCGGGGGGCTGCGCGGGTGTTGGCACGTGTCGGATCCTTTATGGCGTTCCATCTGGCGCAATTGGACAAACGCAGTCGTAAATTTCCGTGGGGCGATGTGCTGCGAACTGATGTGCCGGTCAAGGTGCAGGTGACCTGCAAGGCGTCAAAAATCTATCACGCGGGTGCTGCATCGGAACGTATCGTCAAGGCATTGGTTGAAAGTCATGGGATCACCGTTTCACCCGAGGCGGAAATGGTCCTCAAGGTGCGCATCAACGACAATCAAGTGATGATCAGTATCGACACCAGCGGCGAGGCACTGCACAAACGCGGCCACAAAGAGGCGGTTGGCAAAGCGCCGATGCGCGAAAATCTGGCGGCGATGTTCCTGCGTCAGTGTGGGTATGACGGCGTTGAACCTGTGCTTGATCCGATGTGCGGGTCTGGCACGTTCTTGATAGAGGCGGCAGAGATCGCGGCAGGCCTGCAACCGGGACGTTCGCGGGCGTTTGCGTTTCAGCAATTGGCCAGCTTTAATGCGGATGCATTTGAGGCGATGCAGCGCACTGCGCCTGCTGAACTAACACCGCGCTTTTTTGGCTCTGACCGCGATGCAGGGGCAATTCGCATGAGTACGGCAAACGCTGAACGGGCAGGGGTTGGTGATGCGATCAGCTTTGCGTGTCATGGTGCAGGTGAGGTGACGCCGCCAGATGGCCCGCC
>CALKXT010000130.1 GCA_938003685.1 uncultured Sulfitobacter sp.
GACGTGCATTGCAAGCCATGGCGCACACTGTTAGATGGCGAAATCTGCCTTATCTCAATCGGACACCCGTTATGACATCTCCTAAAAAGCTGTTTATCAAAACCTATGGCTGCCAGATGAACGTCTATGACAGCGAACGCATGGCCGAGGCGCTGGGCGGGCAGGGCTATGTTGAGACAAAGACAGCCGATGATGCGGACATGATCCTGCTGAACACCTGCCACATCCGCGAAAAAGCGGCGGAAAAAGTGTATTCTGAGTTGGGCCGTTTGAAGCCGCTCAAGGCGTTGAACCCAGATTTGAAAATTGGTGTTGCGGGCTGCGTTGCCCAAGCTGAAGGTGCTGAAATCATGCGGCGCCAGCCAGCGGTTGATTTGGTTGTGGGGCCGCAAAGCTATCACCGTTTGGGTGAGATGGAAGCGAAAGTGCGCAAGGGTGAAAGTGCGCTCGACACGGATTTCCCTGAAGAAGATAAATTTGAACACCTCAAATCACGCGGCAAGGCTAAACGTGCGCCTGCCGCATTCCTGACGGTTCAAGAAGGCTGTGACAAATTCTGCGCCTTCTGTGTGGTGCCCTACACGCGCGGGGCCGAGGTTAGTCGCCCGGCCACGCAACTGTTGGACGAAGCCCGCGCATTGGTGGATCGCGGTGTGCGCGAAGTGACGTTGTTGGGGCAGAACGTAAATGCCTATCACGGCGCGGGGCCAAACGGCGATATGACGCTGGCCAACCTGATCCGTGAATTGGACAAAATCGATGGGCTACAGCGTATTCGCTATACCACCAGCCACCCTAACGACATGGGGGATGACCTGATCGCGGCGCACGGCGACGTTGAGAAACTGATGCCTTATCTACATTTGCCTGTGCAGTCTGGCTCTGACCGTATCCTGAAACGGATGAACCGCAGCCATACCGCCGAAAGCTATCTCAAACTGCTCGAACGTATCCGTGCTGTACGGCCCGATATCTTGATGTCCGGTGATTTTATTGTAGGTTTCCCCGAAGAAACCGATGAGGATTTTGAGGCCACGATGGAGCTGGTTCGCGAGGTCCGCTATGGCTATGCCTATTCGTTCAAGTATTCGACGCGCCCGGGTACACCTGCTGCTGAACGCCCCTTGGTGCCAGCCGAAGTTGCCGATGAACGCCTGCAACGGTTGCAAAAACTGATCACGCAACACCAGCGCGAAATTCAGGAAAGCATGGTGGGGCGTGAGCTTTCTATATTGGTTGAAAAGCAAGGTCGCGAGCCGGGCCAGGTGATTGGCAAATCGGAATATTTGCACGCGGTACATATCGAAAATGCGCGCGCACAGATCGGTGATGTTGTGAAGGTGAAGATCGTTGAGGCAAAGACCAATTCACTGATGGCACACGAGCTTTAGGGCGGCGGGCGTCTCAAACGCGCATACGAGGTACATCGTTCGGATCTAACCTAAGTTCGATCAGATAAGGCCCTTTTCGAGTCTTGAGTGCGCTAAGCGCCGTTTCGAGTTCCTCTGCAGAATGCACTTCGATCCCTTCGCCGCCAAGTGATTTGGCAACCTCGGCAAACGATGGCCAGTTAAACTCGGTCAGGCTTGGGTCCATCTTTTTGTCAATAAATTGTATGTGCTCTGCCCCGTAAGCGGAATCGTTTGCAATAACGACAATCAGGTCAAGACCAAGGCGGACGGCTGTGTTGAATTCGTTGATCCCACCCATCATGAAGCCGCCATCACCACTAAAGAAAACCACCGTGCGGCCCGGTGCGGCGATCCCAGCCCCCACAGCTTCTTGCAGGCCCAGCCCGATGGCCCCAAAATTCACGGTACTGACAAAGCTCTGTGGGTCTGGCACAGACACGCGACACCAAACTTCTGTCATGAAACGCCCGCCATCGGTCACAAGGACACGATCCTTTGGTAATGCTTCCTCCAACCGTTCCAGCGCGTGCACATAGTTTACACAGCCTTCTGAGTTATTCTGCGCCCCCGCAGGATGGGTTGTAAGTGTCGCGACGTCCAATTCGCGGGTGAAACCGCTGGGTGAGATTTCTGCCTCGTTCAACCAATATAAGATGGTTTCGGCAGTCAGCCCCGCATCAGCAACCAGTGCTGCGTCCGGGTGCAGCCCACCACCGATTGCGGCGGGGTCGACATCAATTTGGACGATCCGTTTGTCTTTCATCAACTTACCACGATCCGTGGTGAAGTCATGCAAGGCGGTGCCAAAACAGATGATGCAATCGGATTGGGCAATTAATTCGTACGCCGCAGGCGTCGAAAGCGTGCCGAAAATATCAATATTATAAGGGTGATCATTGAAAAGCCCCTTGGCTTTCAATGTGGTGGCCAGTGGTGCCTCTAAACGGTCAGCAAGTGTGATAAGTTGATCCCGCGCAGCGACGGCACCGCCACCTGCCAAGATCAAAGGGCGCCGCGCAGAGGCGATCATACCGATTGCATTATCAAGCGTATCACCCTGTGCGACCCCGCCTGGTGCTGTGAATACGTCAAGCACCTGAACGTCATGTTCGACTTCCTGCCACATGAAATCAGCCGGCGTATTCAGAACAATAGGGCGGCGTTCAACTTGTGCACGATAGAAAGCGCGCGCTACGTCCTTGCCTACTGTTGCAGGTGTGCGAAGTTGCTCAAATCCGGCTCCGGTCACTTTGGCCAGTTCGCGCTGATCAATGCTTTGCAAGTGGCGCGGATTTTCCACTGGTGTGTCTCCGGCAATCAAAACCATAGGGGTATGTCCGCGCGCAGCCTCTGTGAGGGCAGTCATGCAATTGGTCAGGGCAGGGCCATGGGTCACCGTTGCAACCGCGACTTTTCCAGAAACATGGGCATAAGCCAGCGCCATTAGCACCGAACTGCCCTCATGTGCAGCGGGAACAAAACGTCCGCCGTAATCGCGCACAAAGCTGTCCACCATGAATAGATTGGCATCGCCCATAAGACCGAACATCGTTTCAACGCCGTGTTCATGGGTTGCGCGTGCGATGGATTGATAGGCGTAAATTTTGTCGCTCATAGGTTTACCCTGTTGGCTGGTTCAACTTGGATCGCAGTCAAAGTCTGAGCAAAGTCCGTAATCCTTTCAAAGTTTGCAAGCATATTGCGCCACATGGCGATTTTATCCAATCGCGTCACCTAAAAGAATCGCTCATTCTTAAACCAGCATAGGATCAGCGCACTTGCGTTCCCGGTGCCATTCTCCAGCTAACCTGCATCCAAAGCGGCAGATTCATCTGGTAAACCTTCCTATTTCATTGATCGTACACCAAAATTAGGCACAGATTCTTGAGAACACTCCTTCACACCCCACCAAAATCCACCTAACCTATGTGTAATGCGAGATCACATCCTACCTGGGACGGATGTGATTGATACGTGGGGGATAATAATGAGGAAAACTGCTGTGGTGAATTCACTCTCCAAAGCGATCCGTATGATAGCGAGCGTTGCGCTCGTTGCGGCACTCGCTCTTCAAGCATCAGCTGCCGATGCGCAAACAAAGTCGCAACAGGGCCGTGACAAAGGTGTGTACATACCGACCATCTGGGTTGACCCTGATGGGTGTGAACACTGGGTTATGGATGACGGTGCCGAAGGGTACATGACGCCGCATACTACCCGTCAGGGTATTCCTGTGTGCCGTCGTGGTAATGTTTGCGGCGTGATGAATTCTGATCAGTTCTTCTCAACCAACAGTTATCGTATTCACAAGCAGGGCAAAGCACGTCTGTCGGATTTCTTTCAGAAAACTGGTGCTGTTTCCTATATCATCACAGGACACACCGATAGCCGGGCGTCTGATGAATACAACATGCGTTTGTCATACAACCGGGCCAATGCTGTGGCGGCTGTTGCTGCATCCACAGGCGCACGGATTGCAGATGTGCGTGGATATGGTGAGCGCCTGCCAGCGGCATCAAACGGCTCTGCGCACGGGATGGCCAAAAACCGTCGCGTCGAAATCATCTGCATTCGCTGAGGGGATATAAAGTGATTAATACGAAAATTCTTATGGCTACGGCCTGTGCCCTTGGCCTTACCGCTTGCGGTGATTTCGAAGGCGGGTTGGGCAATGGTTATTCGAACGACAAAACTTTTGACCGTGGCACCGACAAAAAGCACCTAAGCCAGCTTCAAGCCGGTATCTGGGTTGATCCAAATGGCTGTGACCACTGGATCATTGACGATGGCATTGAAGGGTATTTGTCTGCGCGTTTAGACAAATACGGCAAGCCCGTCTGCTCTGGTGTAGCACCGCCCAACCAAACGGTTGGCGACTTCAAAGGTGGCTCCAACATCCCGGATCCAAACTGATTTGCGTAAGCGCATTCAGAATTCCGGGCCGGAGCGTTATGCGCTCCGGCCTTTTTTATTGATACAGGGTGTACAAGTCGCACATTCTACCTACATCACGCTTATCCATATTTAGGAGCTTGCTTTGCCTTCCAACGATCTGATGACAGACGCGAATACACCGACTGAGCGTGTGCTGGAGTTTCCAGACAACCGGTTGCTTATTGATCTGTGCGGTGCCTATGACGCCCATCTTGCTGCTGTTGAAAAGGCACTAGACGTTCAGATCGTGCGGCGCGGTAATCATGTATCGATTTTAGGCGACCGCGACGCGGCGGGTCAGGCTGAGGGTGTCTTGAACACGCTATATGCCCGACTAGAAGGGGGCCGCGCGGTTGAGCAAGCAGACGTTGACAGCCTGCTGCGCATGGGGGACTCCGAGAAAGGAACCGGCATACGTTCAGGTGATCAGCTTGAAATGCCAATTCCGGGTGGCATCGAAATCCAAACCCGTAAAAAACGGGTTGAGCCGCGCACCATGGCGCAAAAAGCCTATGTGCAATCGCTGTTTGACAATGAATTGGCATTTGGGATTGGCCCTGCGGGGACCGGTAAAACCTATCTGGCCGTGGCGGTCGGGGTTAGTATGTTTATTGGCGGACATGTCGATAAAATCATCCTGTCGCGCCCCGCAGTCGAAGCGGGCGAAAAGCTAGGATATTTACCGGGTGATATGAAAGACAAGGTCGATCCTTACATGCAGCCACTTTATGATGCGCTGAATGATTTTCTACCCGGTAAACAACTGGCAAAGCTGCTTGAGGAAAAACGCATCGAAATCGCACCCTTAGCATTTATGCGGGGCCGTACACTGTCCAATGCCTATGTGGTGCTGGACGAAGCGCAGAACGCGACCACGATGCAAATGAAGATGTTTTTGACTCGTCTGGGTAATAATTCGCGAATGGTGATCACGGGAGATCGCACACAAATTGACTTGCCACGCGGTGTACCGTCCGGGTTGGCTGATGCTGAACGGCTGCTCAACGCGATCCCAAAGATCAGTTTTAACTATTTCACCTCCAAGGATGTGGTACGCCACCCGCTGGTTGCAGCCATTATCGAAGCCTATGAGGCGGATACAGGTACATCGTGAAGCACCCTTCAGTTTTCTTTTTGGCCTTAAATATCACGGGGGTTCGGGGGCTGGCCCCCGAGCGAAATTAGTTGGAAGCACTTGATATCGTTATAGAAGACGACCGCTGGGAAAATGCCGATATCCATATGCTGGCGCAAATCGCTGTTCAGGCTGTACTCACAGATCGCGCGGTTGATCCTGCCCAAGCCGAACTCAGCATCCTTGCCTGTGATGATATTCGTATCGCGACCCTAAATGCGGGTTTTCGCGGAAAACCTACTCCGACAAATGTCCTTAGCTGGCCCAGCGAAGAACGCGCAGCGATCTGTGCAGGCGACAAACCGCACCCCCCCGAACCGGGTCTTGACGGATTGATCGAACTGGGTGACATCGCGATCAGTTACGACACTTGCAAGGCCGAAGCCGTGGCTGCCGATAAACCGATGGCATCTCATGTGACCCATCTGATCATCCATGGTGTGCTACATTTACTGGGGTATGATCATATCCGTGACCCAGACGCCACGCTGATGGAACAGCTTGAGGTCGAGATACTTGGCAAACTAGGGTATGATGACCCATATACAGAGATATCGGCAAACGAGGCCGTTGATACATAAAGAACAGGACCCAATGGGCGATAACGACGAACCATCTAACGCAGCGCAGCGCGCGCTCAAAGATGAAAGCTTGGACAACCAAGATGACAACAACGAACGGGCGGGTGGTTTCTTCTCGCGCGTCATTGAGGCGCTGAGCCCCTCTGACAGTGACAGCAATACAGAGATCACACCGATCCAATCGGAGCGGGTGACCACCCATGGTATGATGAACCTGCGCCGGATGCGGGTTGATGATGTCGCGATCCCCAAGGCTGATATCACGGCTGTGCCAATCACGATTAGTATGGACGATTTGGTCAAAATCTTCAAAGAAAGTGGCCTGACCCGACTGCCTGTTTACGATGGTACGCTTGATACGCCTGTTGGCATGGCACACCTCAAGGACATTGCATTGACGCATGGCTTCAACGGGAAGGCCACGAACTTTGATTTGAAAGCCATGTTGCGGCCGTTGGTTTTTGTGCCTCCCAGCATGACAATTGGTGTTTTGCTCACCAAAATGCAGGCCGAACGGCGCCATATGGCGTTGGTCATTGATGAATACGGCGGCGTTGATGGGTTGGTCACAATCGAAGACCTCATCGAACAGGTCATTGGAGAAATTGAAGACGAACATGATGTAGACGAAGGCACATATTGGACTGTTGAGAAACCCGGTACGTATCTCGTGCTCGCCAAAACCCCGCTTGAGGATTTTGAGGCTGAGATCGGCCATTCGCTGACTGATCATGATACGGTGGACGAAGAAGAAATCGACACCTTGGGCGGGTTGGTCGTCATGTTGTCAGGCCGTGTGCCTGCGCGCGGCGAAGTGGTATTGCACCCTGATGGCCCCGAATTTGAAGTGATTGACGCCGATCCACGACGCATCAAAAGGTTGCGCGTACGCACGACGGGGGCCAACGGATGATCACCCGCTTGCCCGCGTGGCAAGTGGCTTTGTTGGCAGGGATTGCGGGGGCCATTGCCGCTTTCGGCCAAGAACCGTATGATGTGCCTCTGCTGATGTTGTTCGGCATGGCAGCTGCGGTATCCTTGCACAATCAGTATACAATCCCGCGCAGGGCGGCCTTGATTGGCTGGGCCTTTGGCACTGGATATTTCATGCATGCACTGCAATGGATTGTATCGCCCTTTATGGTTGATGTCGCGCGCCATGGCTGGATGGCACCCTTTGCACTGGTGTTCCTTTCTGCTGGATTGGCGATTTTCTGGGGCGTGGCCTTTTGGGGTGCACGCAAACTGTCGCCAAACCGAGCTTGGTCATTGATATTATGCTGGCCTGCGGCGGAACTGATCCGCGCTTATATTTTTACGGGGTTTCCATGGGCGATGCCAAGCCAATCCTTGGTGAACAGTATGGCGGGTCAATCATTGTCGTGGTTTGGTCCTTACGCACTAATTCTCTGGCTGGTTTTTATCGCTGTGATGTCGAGTTTTCGCGCGCGAACGACCTTGCAGCGTGCTCTAGTGTTTGTGGTATTGATGAGCACAGCTGTGATGGTGACAATTTCACCTTCAAATCCGGTCGCCCCCCTAACTGCCCACACAATTCGCCTGATCCAACCGAATGCGCCGCAGCGTGATAAATGGGATCCCGAAAAAATCCCGGTTTTCTATGAACGGCAACTCAAACTGTCTGCCGCATCCCCTGTGGCGGGCAATGCAGCACCCGATTTGGTGATCTGGTCCGAAACCGCCATTCCATGGGCACTTGATTTGGCTGGTGGGGCATTAGAAGAGATCTCAGCCGCCGCAAATGCCCCCGTCGTGCTGGGGGTGCAAAGGCGCGGACCG
>CALKXT010000131.1 GCA_938003685.1 uncultured Sulfitobacter sp.
CCTCACCGCATTTCGACAAACTGGGGATGCGTGGGTCAAACACCGCTGAGTTGATCTTTGATGATTGCGAAGTCCCGTTTGAAAATGTGCTGGGCGAAGAGGGGCGCGGCGTGCGTGTCCTGATGTCCGGCCTAGATTATGAACGTGTGGTGTTGGCGGGCATTGGCCTGGGCATCATGGCGTCCTGTTTGGACGAAATTATGCCCTACATGGCCGAGCGTAAACAGTTTGGGCAACCGATTGGATCGTTCCAACTGATGCAGGGCAAGATGGCGGATATGTACACCGCAATGAATTCCGCGCGCGCCTATGTGTATGAGGTCGCCAAAGCCTGTGATCGCGGTGACGTCACCCGTCAGGATGCGGCGGCGTGTTGTCTATATGCCTCTGAGCAGGCGATGGTGCAGGCGCACCAAGCGGTTCAAGCGATGGGCGGGGCGGGGTATTTGTCCGATAACCCTGTGGGCCGCATTTTTCGTGATGCCAAGTTGATGGAGATTGGTGCAGGCACATCAGAAATCCGCCGCATGTTGATTGGTCGCGAGATGATGGGGGCGATGGGGTGATCAAGACACTCACATTCGCTCTTACGATCAGCGGCGCGGCTGCACTGGCCCAAGATTTACCCTATTCGGATGCCGCGACTTTGAACTGCCTACAATCTGGCGCGGATGCCAATGCGTGCATTGGGTTGTCGGCGCAGATGTGTATGAACACGCCCCAAGGCGGCAGCACTGTCGGTATGGGTGGGTGTTTGAATGCAGAGCTGTCGTTTTGGGATGCGCGTTTGAACGTCAACTATCAGGCGCGCATGGTTGAGGCTAAACGCACGGACGCCGAAATGCGCGAATTGGGCTCATCTGCACCGTCACAAGCAGAGGCATTGCGTAGCATGCAGCGTGCTTGGATTCCGTTTCGGGATGCAAGTTGTGCATGGCAAGCTAGCCAATGGGGCGGCGGTACAGGCGGTGGCCCTGCCTATGTTGCTTGCCTGTTGGACCTGACGGCGGATCAGTCCATTACCCTTGGCCCGCAAAACCGATGAGTGTCCGTTGTACAGGGAAGCGCGCCTAAAATGACCATTCCGGGGCTATATCCAGACGGCACATGGGACATTCCCACGCGTTTGAACATGGCCGCGCAGTGTTTGGCGCATCCTTCTCATGCGCTGGCGATTGTTGATGTGACGGGTGATGCTCGCCGCGACATCAGTTTTGGTGATCTGGGGTTGATGGTTGATGGTTTGGCGCGCACCTTGCTGAACCGCGTTGCGCCGGGTGATCGAGTTGGCGTGTTACTGTCGCAATCACCATGGTGTGCAGCAGCGCATCTGGCGATTTGGAAAATTGGCGCAATTTCAGTGCCTCTGTTCAAATTGTTCAAACATGACGCGCTGGCCTCGCGCTGCGGCGATGCGGGCGTGTCGCTGGTGTTGACTGATGCAGAAGGGGCCGCATTGTTGGGCGGTCTGGCCGAGCCTTTGATGGCGGATCAAGTCGGGATAGACGGTGATCCAGTGGCGTTTGCTGATACGGGGCCTGAAGACCCCGCCGTTTTGATCTATACCTCTGGCACCACCGGCACCCCAAAAGGCGCGTTGCACGGTCACCGTGTTTTGACAGGGCATTTGCCCGGTGTCGCAATCAGTCATGATCATCTGGGGCAGGTGGGTGATTGCCTGTGGACCCCGGCAGATTGGGCATGGATCGGCGGATTGTTTGACGTGTTGATGCCGGGATTGGCGCTGGGCGTGCCTGTGGTTGCCGCCCGGATGGCCAAGTTTTCACCCGAAGGATGTGCCGATGTGATTGCGCGCGGAGGTGTGCGCAATGTGTTCTTCCCCCCCACGGCGTTGCGGATGTTGAAAGCGGCGGATGTTGCGCTGCCGGGACTGCGTTCTGTCGCCAGTGGCGGCGAACCATTAGGCGCTGAGATGCTGAACTGGGGGCGGGATGCCTTTGGTTTGGATATCAATGAATTTTACGGCCAGACCGAATGTAATATGGTGGCAAGTAGTTGTGGTGTTGATTTCCCTGCACTGGCGGGATGCATTGGCAAACCTGTCCCGGGGCATGATGTTGCGGTGATTGATGAGGCTGGTCAGACAACAACGGATGAAGGCGACGTCGCCGTGCGACGTGGCTCTGCCTCAATGATGCTGCGCTATTGGAACCGCCCCGATGAAACCGCAGCTAAGTTTCGGGGCGATTGGATGATCACCGGGGACCGGGGCATCTGGGAGGGTGATTATCTGCGCTTTGTTGGGCGTGAGGATGATGTGATTACGTCTGCTGGATATCGCATTGGCCCGGCTGAGATTGAAGACTGTTTGATGATGCACCCCGGTGTCGCGACTGTGGGGGTTGTGGGCAAGCCGGATGCACTGCGCACGGAGGTGGTGAAAGCCTATGTCGTGCGTAAGGCGGGGGCGGATGTTGAAGGGCAGGAATTGCAAGATTGGGTAAAAGGACGGTTGGCAAGCTATTCCTACCCAAGGGAAGTTGCGTTTTTGGATGCGCTTCCGATGACGGTGACGGGTAAGGTGATCAGGAACGAGTTGAAGGCAATGGCCGTAGCAGAGGGTACCGCATGACGATACCCTCCTATACAAAGCTCTTACAAATGCGATGTTGCGACGATCTGATGAGGATCCGCCCACAAGATTCGTCCGGGCATAATAGACCGCTTTTCAACGATAGGTTGGCCAAGGTCTTCGATCAGCCATGCCAAATATCGCGCTTGCGTGACAAATCGCCCAGATGCGGCACGAAACCAGCACACACCGCTGATTTCGGCTTTTTGGTTTGGTCTGTAGAACATCTGCTGCGGTTCGCTCAGGTTGTCGTTAAACCAATCCAAGAGTTGGCGCATGTCGTGCACTTGCCACGTGCTGTGCAAATCGTGGCGATCATACCAAATGTCGTAGGCGGCACAAAACAGGCCTTGGTTGGACCGGGCACAATCGTCCCGGACGCTCGATTCAAATCGGATGTACATATGAGAATTCTGCGTAAGACGCAGACCTTTCTTGGCAAACTAAAGACGGAATTCGACTGTGATGAATACGCGATGCGATTCAGTTCAGAATTCAGCCTGTTGTGTTTGCAAAGAAATACACGTCGATCTCACAATATTATTGCTAAGTGCATTTGGCCTACAGGTAAGTTTTTGCCAAGTAAACCTCACCAACCGAAACAGATTGGTTAACGAATGGAAACCGCAGCATGAAACTGACATCACAGGCTTTGCCATCATCCGAAGCTTTCAAAGCCAACCAAGCGTCACACCTTGAAGCCCTTGAAATCGTCCGCCAAGCCGCTGAAGCCGCAGCAATGGGCGGCGGTGAGAAATCTCGCACACGCCATGAAAGCCGGGGCAAGATGTTGCCACGTCAACGGGTGGCGAACCTGCTTGATCCGGGGTCTCCGTTTCTTGAGATCGGCGCGACGGCGGCACATGGGCTTTATGGCGGCGCTGCCCCTTGTGCGGGTGTGATTGCGGGGATTGGTCACGTGCAGGGCCACGAAGTCATGGTGGTGTGCAATGACGCCACGGTGAAGGGTGGCACCTATTACCCGATGACCGTCAAGAAACACCTGCGCGCCCAAGAGATCGCTGAGGAAAACCATCTGCCCTGTATCTATCTGGTGGATAGCGGCGGTGCGAACCTGCCCAATCAGGATGAGGTGTTCCCAGATCGTGACCACTTTGGCCGGATTTTTTACAATCAGGCGAGGATGTCGGCCAAAGGCATTCCGCAGATTGCCGTGGTGATGGGGTCTTGTACGGCCGGCGGGGCCTATGTGCCTGCGATGTCGGATGTGACGATTATTGTGAAGGAACAGGGGACGATTTTTCTGGCTGGGCCGCCGCTGGTGAAGGCCGCGACAGGGGAGGTTGTGACGGCAGAGGATTTGGGCGGTGGTGATGTGCACACCCGACTGTCTGGTGTTGCTGATTATCTGGCTGAAGATGATGCACATGCATTGACTCTGGCGCGGCGTGCAGTGGCGTCGTTGAACCGCGCCAAGCCAAGCACAGTGCAGTGGGCAACACCCGAAGAACCCGCCTATGATCCAGATGAGATATTTGGGGTGGTACCCGGTGATCTGCGCACACCTTATGATATTCGCGAGGTAATCGCGCGCACGGTTGACGGGTCGCGCTTTGATGAATTCAAGCCGCGCTTTGGTGAGACTTTGGTCACTGGATTTGCCCACGTCAAAGGCTGCCCTGTGGGGATTATCGCGAATAATGGTGTATTGTTCTCAGAAGCCGCGCAAAAGGGTGCGCATTTTGTGGAGCTGTGTTCGCAGCGCGGCATCCCGTTGGTATTTTTGCAAAATATCACTGGTTTTATGGTCGGGCGTAAGTACGAAAACGAAGGCATCGCGCGGCACGGAGCCAAGATGGTGACGGCGGTGGCCTGTACCAATGTGCCAAAGATCACCATGCTTGTTGGTGGCTCTTTTGGGGCGGGCAACTATGGGATGGCGGGGCGCGCGTATAGCCCGCGGTTCTTGTGGTCTTGGCCGAACTCACGCATTTCAGTCATGGGTGGGCCGCAGGCGGCGGGGGTCTTGGCGACGGTCAAACGCGATGCGATTGAGCGGGCGGGCGAGACATGGAGCGCTGAGGACGAAGCGGCATTCAAGCAGCCCACGATTGATATGTTCGAAGAGCAAAGCCATCCGCTGTATGCTTCCGCGCGGCTTTGGGACGATGGGATCATTGATCCGCGCAAAAGCCGGGATGTGTTGGCGTTGAGCCTAAGTGCCAGCCTGAACGCACCCATTGAGCCGACAAAGTTCGGCGTGTTTCGGATGTAAGGTAGGATCATGACAAAAACACTACAACAGATTGTGGACGACAATCCCGAAGCTGAGACCTTTCGCTTTGGTGATAGCCCTGAACTTTGCGCTGAGATCATCGCGCTGGTGCGGGCGGGAACCAAAACGGCCACCTGCGAGGCGGCGTCAGCTTTTGGTAAGGGCAAGGATGAATGGCCCGAAGTGGGACGCCGCGATATCGCGCTGAACTGGGATGGCACGCCTGCGATGATGCTTGAAACGGTCGAGGTTCGCACACGGCGTTTCGAAGATATGGACGCTGAATTTGTCGCCGCACAGGGCGAGTTTCGCGACCTTGACCATTGGCGCGCCAGTTACGAGGCGTATTTTCGGCGCACTGGTGGCTTTGCCTCGGACATGAAGATGATGTGTGAGCGGTTTAAGATGGTTGAAGATTTCGGATGAGGTCGATTGGGGCTCTGCCCCAAACCCGAGATTATATGGGGGCGCTGCCCCCAAACCCCCGGGAATATTTAAGGCCAAAAAGAATGAAGAAGAGGGATGGGTATGTTTGACACAATTTTGATTGCGAACCGAGGCGAGATTGCCTGCCGGGTGATGGAAACAGCGCAGTCCATGGGGGTGCGGTGTGTCGCGGTCTATTCTGATGCGGATACACGGGCCAAACATGTGCAGATGGCAGATAGGGCGGTGCATATTGGGGGATCATCACCAGCGGAGTCCTATCTCAAGGGGGATGTGATCATTAAGGCAGCTTTGGATACCGGCGCTCAGGCAATTCACCCGGGCTATGGATTTTTATCTGAGAACCCTGATTTTGTGGAAGCCGTTGAACAGGCCGGGCTGGTTTTTATTGGACCATCAGCATCAGCCATTCGCGCGATGGGTCTGAAAGACGCAGCCAAAGCCTTGATGATCAAGGCGGACGTGCCTGTGGTGCCGGGCTATCATGGTGCGGATCAGGATGATGCGTTGTTGGCCGCTGAGGCGGGTAAAATTGGGTATCCGGTGTTGATCAAGGCCGTTGCGGGTGGTGGCGGCAAGGGGATGCGTTTGGTTGAAGCGGCCAAAGGATTTCAAGAAGGGTTGGAGTCAGCGCGATCTGAGGCCAAAACCGCCTTTGGCAATTCTGATGTGTTGGTTGAGAAGTTTGTGACAAAGCCACGCCATATTGAGGTTCAGGTTTTTGGCGATGGCACACATGCGGTGCATTTGTTTGAGCGGGATTGTTCGTTGCAGCGCCGCCATCAAAAGGTGATCGAAGAAGCGCCCGCGCCAGGCATGACCCAAGACATGCGCGCGGCCATGGGGCAGGCGGCGGTCAAGGCGGCTGAGGCAATTGGCTATGCTGGGGCGGGCACGGTTGAGTTTATTGTTGATGGGTCTGGTGGTCTGAAAGCGGACGGGTTTTTCTTTATGGAGATGAACACACGCTTGCAGGTCGAGCATCCGGTGACCGAAATGATCACTGGTGTGGATCTGGTCGAATGGCAATTGCGCGTAGCGGCGGGAGAGGCTTTGCCGAAAGCCCAAGATGACTTGACCATAAATGGCCATGCCTTTGAGGCCCGGCTATATGCAGAGGATGTGCCAAAGGGGTTCTTGCCTGCGACGGGTACGTTGACCCATCTGGAATTTGCGCCGGGCACGCGTGCGGATTCTGGGGTGCGGGCAGGTGATACAATCAGCCCATTTTATGACCCGATGATTGCCAAGGTCATTGTGCATGGGCCCAATCGGGATGTGGCCTTGTCACGATTACGTGCCGCGCTGGCGGGATGTCATGTGAGCGGCACTGTGACGAATTTGGCTTTCTTGGGGGCTTTGGCGGGGCATGCGGGGTTCAGCGTAGGGGATGTTGATACCGGGTTGATTGCACGGGATATCGATGCGTTGACGGCGTCACCTGAAATCACTCCGCGTCATGCGGCATTGGCAGGCATGGCGGCACTGGGGTTGCTTGAAACGGGTGCTGAGACCGGGTTCACTCTGTGGCGGGCTTTGCGGCGGCAGGTCACGTTGTCGTGGAATGGTGAAGAGCAGTTGATCAAAGTGCGCGTGTTGTCGCCGGACGCACAGGTTTGGGAGATTGGTGAAGCAGAGGTGAAAGCCAACCGCACTGGTGGACAGTGGCAGATTGATGGGCATCTGGCGGCACAGGTTGCTGTGTCTGGCGGGCGGATCACCGTCTTTGATGGCTATGGTTTGGTCTTTGATCTGATTGATCCATTGGCACGAGCTGCGGGGGCACAGGGTGATGGCAATCTGGTTGAAGCCCCGATGCCGGGATTGGTGCGTAGCGTTGATGCAATAGTTGGTCAGGCGGTTGCAAAGGGTGACAGATTAGCGGTTCTTGAGGCTATGAAGATGGAGCATTCTTTGTTGGCCGCGCGGGATGGTGTGGTCGCCGAAGTGTTGGCCGCCGCCGGGGATCAGGTTGAAGCAGGTGCAGCGCTGGTGCGTCTGGAGGCAGAGGTGGAAGACACAGCATGATTATTTTGCACCACTGCCCGCAGAGCCGGTCAATGCGTACATTGTGGTTGCTGAATGAGTTGGATGTGGAATTCCACGTCAAGATACACGCATTTGACAAGAGCCTGCGTGACCCTGAGTACCTGAGCCTGTCACCTGCCGGCCGGGTGCCTGCGCTTGAGATTGACGGAGAACGGATGTTTGAAACGGGCGCGATCACGCAGTATTTGTGCGAACGCTTTAGCCCGGACCGTATGGGGCGCTCTGTGACGGCCCCGGATCGTATGGCATGGTTGGTGTGGGTGCATTTTGCCGAAACCATCAGCCAACATACTGCAGCCTTGACCCAGCAACATGTTGCGCTGCGCGAAGATCACATGCGCAGCCCGATTGTGATGAAGCTGGAAGCTGCGCGGGTGACCAAATGTTATGATGCGCTGGAAGCGCGTTTGAGTACGCCAATCGAGAATCGCGATTATGTGCTGACTTCAGGGTTTTCGGCAGCGGATATTTCTGTGGGGCAGGCAGTGTATATGTCGCGCTATTTTGTGACTTTGGACAAACACCCTTCTGTCGCAGAATGGTATGAACGGATCACGGAGCGTGCTAGCTTTGAAAAATCACTGCCTGAGAATGGTGGTATTTATGAGCAAGACTTTTACCCGCCATGGCCTGTTGAATGAGGCGGGCATCGGAATTGAGTTTATTTGGCTAGATGAAATAGGGGTATGCGATGAGTTTGGGACCATGTGAGATTTTTGAAGTTGGACCGCGGGATGGGTTGCAGAACGAGACACGTGAAATTCCGGTTTCGGAACGGGTCGCGCTTGTGGACCGATTATCTGCGGCTGGATTTTCGCGGATTGAATGTGCCAGCTTTGTAAGCCCGAAATGGGTGCCACAGATGGCTGGGTCAGCAGATGTATTGGCCAAGATCACGCGCGCTGATGGTGTGCGTTATGCAGCATTGACGCCAAATTTGCGTGGCTATGAAGATGCGATTGCGGCGGGCGCGGATGAAATCGCGATCTTTGGGTCTGCTTCGGAAGGCTTCAGCCAGAAGAACATCAATGCCAGTATCGCAGAGTCAATGGAACGCTTTGCGCCGATACTCGAACTGGCGCGGCATGTGGACCTTCCGGTGCGGGGATATGTGTCTTGTGTGGTTGAATGTCCCTATGATGGCGTTGTTGCGCCTGCACAAGTGGCAGCAGTTGCGGATCAGCTGTTTGCGATGGGCTGCTATGAAGTTTCATTGGGTGACACGATTGGGGCAGGGACACCAGATAGTATCGCGCGTATGTTATTGGCGGTGCGTGATGTGGTGCCAGCGGGTCGATTGGCTGGGCATTTCCACGACACCAATGGTCGTGCGATGGATAACATTGATGCATCCCTTGCCATGGGCGTTCGGGTTTTTGATGCTGCTGTTGGTGGTTTAGGGGGGTGTCCCTATGCGCCAGGTGCAGCGGGTAATGTCGCAACCGAGGCGGTGAATAAGCATTTGACTGCGCTGGGCTATCAGACAGGCTTGGATCAGGCCGTGTTGGATGATGCGGCGGCAATGGCACTGGCGATGCGCGGCTGATGCAACTGGCAGTCTGGGCAGAGCGGTTGATGGGCATGAATGATGATGTCTGGCACCGTCATGCCAACCCTTGGTCTGGCTGGACGCGCATGGCAACGGGGCTGCCATTGCTGAGTTTGGCGATTTGGAGCCGGGTTTGGATCGGCTGGGGTGCAGTGATTGCTGTGGCTGTGGCACTGGTATGGATTTGGGTGAACCCGCGTGCCTTTCCAGCCCCCAAAAACATCGACAATTGGATGAGCAAAGGTGTTTACGGCGAACGTATTTACCTTGAACACAAGGCCGAATTGCCCGCCCATCATCAACGTGCGGCATTGGTGCTGGGGTGGTTGGCTTTACCGGGTGTGATCATCATGGCCTATGGATTATGGGCGCTTTGGTGGGAAGGTGCGGTGTTTGGCACGCTACTGGCGATGTTGCCAAAAATCTGGTTCGTCGACCGGATGGTGTGGATATTTGAAGATTGGCAACGTGCCGGAAACGACGTGCCGGGATTGCCGCGAGGAATGTATGATGTTTGAAACAGTCACAATCGAGATCGATGCACGCGGGGTTGCGACGCTGACGTTGAACCGCCCCGAAAAACACAATGCCATGTCAGCGCAGATGTTGGCGGACCTGACACAGGCGGCGGCGCAACTGAATAGGGATGACAGCGTGCGTGTTGTCGTTCTGACAGGGGCGGGCAAATCGTTTTGTGCAGGTGGTGATTTGGGCTGGA
>CALKXT010000132.1 GCA_938003685.1 uncultured Sulfitobacter sp.
ACATCAAGGGCGGTGAAATCATCGTCGCTCATCACTTCAACCGGCACGTTGCAGCGCGCGACAACATAATCCTCAAACCCCATATGCACCAAATGAATATTGTCCGGCAGGCTGAGTGTACTGGTATCGCCCTCGCGGCAAATCATGCTGTGCGCCCACTCCGGCAACCCCTTTTTCAGCCGCCACAGCGCGGTGCGCAGGCGCGCGCGCTGCTTGGCCGGGGGACATTCAGGCCACAGCGTTTCGGTGACGGCCTCACAGCGCAGCGCGCGTTTTCCTGCCCCCATCGCCAGCAACCCAAACAGTGACAAACCTGTGGGCGATAGGTTCAAAGGCTGCGCCGGGGCATCGCCCACTGAGGCTGACAGACACCCAAACAAATTGATCTCAATACACGACATCAAAACACCCCCCAATAGAATAAAAGTCCGGTAAAATGCCAAAAACTGGCCCGGTGAAACAAAACAAACTGAATAATTGACGTTAGGGAACTCTACCATGGGTTAGTTACATTTCAACCTCGGGTATTCCTTACCTGACCCACTCGAAAAGGGGGGTATAGTGCAGAATCAAAGGTCGAATCGCCACATTTCCACTTCAGGAGACCAATTATGCAACGCGATCTTGCCTGTCGCAGAATCAGCGCCACTGGCGATATCAGCCGCACGGTACAGTGCGACGATCAAGGGCTGCACACTTTCTTCGGGAACAGGACAGGTGACGCCATTGGTGGTGCGCGACCGGATCATCGGCTGGAACCGCACGCCAAATAGATCATGGGTCGCCTGCCCGATCCAACCCTGCCCTGGTGCGACTTGGGCCATCGTGAACCCCACCCAATCCGGCAGGTCGAGACCAAAGGAGGTCTCAATCAGCTTAACCAACATTTCAGGCGTTTGGGTGACATAGAGATATCCCGCATCGCTGTCGCGCCCGATTGCACCCACAAACTTAGCACCATCTGCCCCATCCTTGATATCAATCGCCACCGGTTGGCTGCGCGCGTCTGTCATCTGAGCAACGGTCGGCAGATATTCGGCCATAGCGCGCAGCAACGCATAGACATTCATGTCACTGATCAAACTGCCAAACCCCTCAGGGTCATAAAGGTTACCCACCAACCGCGACAGCCGAATGATATGATCAATCCTTAGATTACGGCCTTTGCCATAGGCTGTTGTTACCAGATCAGCCATGCGATGCACGGTCGCCCACCCCCCCTCAGGCTTCAGATCGATCGCCTTGTCAAAAACCGCTTCCCAACTCTCATCCCAGATCGTTTCAATATCCACGCCCGGCGTGCAGATCATCAAACCGAACAGGTCGACACCATCGAACTCAATCGGGCCAACAGGAAACAGCAGTGTTTCAGGTGCCATTAGATGTATCCTTGGCTGGGGTTAATTCGGGCAACACGGATTTGGTCATTTCTGCAATGATCTCTCGAATAATCCGGGCACGCTCTGCTTGGGGCAACGCTTGGACATCTGGCACGTTAGAACTATTGCTGCCTTGTTGGTTTATTAGGTAACGCTGAAGTACAAAGTCCGTCAATGCCGCGTTGCGATTGACAATACCAAGGACGATATCTGCGTCTTTGCCAAGCTTGTCATAACTGATATCGCCTGCGGCAAAATCCCGTGCGGCCTTGCGGTGTTGCAAAAAGAGCGGTGAAGTGAAGGCCAGCAAACCGCCACCCAACACCTGATTGCGTGTTTGATTGGAACGGAAAATACCGTTCATCAGTTTGATATCCTGTCCAGACAGACCAGCGGTTGTCATCTGACCTTTGTATGTGCCGCGCTTCATATGCTGGGAAAATGCATTTATGCGCGTGCGTCTAAAGAAGGCGTGCCCGAACAAGATTTGCGCAGGATAAATTAGTGAATTCTCGTAAGCGGCCGATTGTGTCGGTTTGATTTCCTTGAGGGCATAAAGCGCCAGCAACAGTGTCGGTGCGGCCATTTCATCCCGCAGAACCTCGGACCCGGCGACAATTGATTTGAGCAATTTCATCTTTTTGACCAAAGCAGGATCAAGGCCTTGGGTGTCCAAAGTGCTGCCGTTGGTTAGCGCAGATACCAGCAAATCAATTGCACTCTTTTTACTATCCCCGGGGCTGTTCAAAATGTCCCTTAGGATGTCGTTTGCGAGGCCCGGATAGCTGTCGCCGCCTGCGATCTCCAAATCCAGTGGCAATTCCTTTGGCTTTGCAGGTTCTTTTTTAAGGCCTTTTGATGTGTCCGTTTCGGTGCTTGCCTCCCCTGTGTCGGTGTCAGGGGTGGTGCTTTTGGCCTTTACGTTCATCTTTTCACCAACGTAAATGGATCTTGTGCCATCTGGTCGCAACACCAGCTGCAGGCCTTGGATGTTTCCAACGACCTGAGGTTTGCCATCTTCAGTTTGGGTGGGTTTGCCTGTGGCTTCTTTTAGAAACACAAATGCGGCATTTGCGTCTTTGTCGCTCAAGCCGGAATCGTGCACGTGCTGATATAAATAAAGCAACGATTCCCTAAAATCAGACCAGCTTGCATTCGCTGGAATCTCAAAGACTTCTACGCTTCGCACCACCCCCTCAAGCACGGCACCATCGTCCATAACAGGCAGATCAATGGATTTTACGGCCTTAATGGCAAGGCTCTCGTTGGCTTCACGTCGTTGTTTCCATACCTCGTCCATCCTTTCGCCCTCAGAGAGCAGCGTCTTAAAATCCTCTTTCTTACCTTCAGATAGACTGGTGACCGCCTCGGGTATCGCAGGTGTTAAATGGGGGGCATTATCATCATCATAAACCCGAAATGACACCCCTTCGTTGGGGTGCGTAAATTGCTTCATCATCCAAAAAATACGTGGTGACAGGCTTTTGTCCCGTGCTGCCAACAGATCACGAAACAACGGCAGCGCGCTAGCAAAGCGTTTTTCATCAGCCCCAATCCCTCCAGTGGTGACTTTGAGAAAGGTTGTAATATCTTCAAACGTCAACTTATCTGGCGGGCGGATCTTGGACACATCCAATCGCGCGCCCCACGAAAACGCATCCATTTGCACCATTTGATGCGAATAAGCCAACGACAGCGCCAATTCCTGCTCAAGATTTTTCGATGCCGGATCAGCAGCGTGGATTTGGCGCAAGAATTGAGCCATCTCAATCAACGCATTTGCATCAGAAGCGTCGATGTTTAGGGCACGAATATGACCCGCAGATAGCGTGGTTTCGGCACCATCGACAATTGATTTCGCTAAAGCACGCAGCGGTTTGCTTACTTCATTGTACTTCATGCGTGGCTTAACAGGGGGTGCATATCCGTCTTGAAACCTGACCTTGATTTCAGCACTAAAATTATCCGCAGATGCATCGCGAATAGTATCCGCAAGCGCCGAACGAAGACCGGGATTTAGGGCAGCTTGTTGGAAATGGCCTAATATATCCCCGTCCTTTGGATTGTCTCGCAAGGTGCGGTGCGGCGACAATGTTGCGTGATCCAAAACGGCCTTAAATGCGGGCCAGAACCCAACGAAAGGTGCCACCCCATTTGCGCTTTTCAAGCCTGATATCATGTCATGTAATGCGCTCGGAAATTTAGGTCCGCCTATGGTTGCCCCTGCTTGGGTCGTGACATATCGATCAAGATATCTCAGCACAGCGACCCCGCTTTCCACCTTGTCCGCAGACCCGAACCAAGACAAAACGCCAGTGCGGTTCAACTGCGCAACCGCATTGAGCAAGAAGGTTGGATGCACTTCGGTATGTGCAAGTAGTGTCGTCAAAGCGCCATGCGCCTCTGATATGTCAGAGGTGCCAATGGTTTCGACCAATGCCGTCAACCCCTTGGCGTAAACCTTTGCATTGTCCCCATGATTACCCGTCACCTTGCCCATCAATGTCACAATGTCATCAAGCATTTTGAGGCGCTCTGGGTCGTTGGTGGCCGCTGCGGCTTTCACAGCCGATTTAAACGTATCGATGTTCCCTGCTTTATCGGTCAGATCAAGCTGCTCAGCCCGCTGCACTATAGTTTCAGATGTAGGCATTTCTTTTGCCGCTTTAGAGGTTCCTGTGGCGTCCTCATCTGTTGCGGTTTTCTGTGACGCAGCTTCTTCATTGAACAGGCGCGCAGGTCGGGCAAGCCAATCGGGTGTGGCCAGATGCCCCTTGTCCATTGCCTGAAACGCGCTGGGGCGCAGGGAGGCGAGTTCCATCGCACGGCGTTGCAAGGTTTCAATCCGCGCGCCAACCAAATCCTGCCGTGAGGATAGCCGCGCACGTGCCCCTTCATCACGCACCCGCGCCAAACGAATGTCCAAATCACTTTGCATAAACAGATGCGCTGATATCTCCGCCTCAATCATAAGATGCGCCAAGCGCGCCTTTTCGGCAGACGGCATTTTCGGCCACGCCTCAAGCTGATCCTCATCCAGATCAGCCAAACGGTTCGACCATGGGCCATCGCGCATTTGCAGCACGTGCAAACCTTCTTCACCCACCGCATGGCGCGGTGCGCCTTCACGGATCAGAACAACAGGTTCACCGCCCAAGCGCAACGTCACAGCATTTTCTTCGCCGTTTCCCAAGGCCTTGACGTAGGCAAAAAACATCTCATCCGGCACGGTCAGAATTGGCGTCCGTTTAACCATGGCGCGCATTTGCGGTGGCACAAATTCCAATAACGCGCGGCGCTGTGACACGCGTGCGAAAAAGCCCCCTTGGTTGGCAACAACAGGTGCGCGGATGGCCCGACTGATCGCATGGGTCAGCGCATCAATATCAATATCTTTTGCGCCCGTTGCCGTTTTTGCCAAAGCGGCGATGTCAGCCTTGGACATCTTGGACTGCCCCGATTGGGCAAGAGCAATTTTCAATAAGGCACTTTGAGGCAAATGCGACAACAAAGGCTGCAATTCCTTTGGCACGTGCTGCATCACCTTGCGCCGCTCAGAACGCAAGGCAGCCTCGGCTTTTGCGGTTTTTGCGGCTCGCCCGGTTGTCGCAGCCGTAATGGTCGCATCCAAAACTGCGCGCCCATCCACACCTTTCAAACGCGCCTCTAACATCCGTACAAGGTTTTTGCGTTTACCATCAGGCAAATCACCCGCCTTGGTCAGTTGGTGCAAGAACGCGATGTCCTTGTCAGACAGATTTGATGCCTGATCACGCGCGCCATCTGGCAATATCTCGGTGACTTCCTTACGGCGCGCGGCGCGCGCCTGCGCTACATCTTGATCAGCCCCCAATTTTGCAGCCAGCAACCCTTCGATTTGGCGGGCCAGCAACGGGGCGTCCACGTCGTCACCTGCGGCACGCGCTTTGGCAACGATGGCATCAACATCACCGCCCTGTGACAACACTTTTGCAAGATCACGTTGAAGCGTTGGGGGTAATGCCGCGATCTCGGATACGGGCGCATCTTTCAGTGCAGCACGGGTTTCAGGGTCAACACCGTGTAATACCCTATTGCGCGCACGCGACTGCAGGCCTTGCGCAGATTGCGCCGCCATATTGCTGGCATGGGCCTCAACCTTACGTGCCTTACGATGCACCTCAATCCCATTCAGCAATGCCGCAGGATCGATACCGGGGTACATTGTCGCAAGTGCAACACGCAATTCACCGACGCCCCCGTCGATACCGCCTGTGCCTTTTTGGAAAACCTCATGCAATTGATTGATATGCCCAAGGGTCAGTCCCGCAGTTTGTGCGCGGATTGAAGGCGGCAAAGCGGCCCAGCTTTCTGCCGCGGCTTTGACCCCGTCAGCAAATGCCTGATCCGTATCAAAGAAATAGCGCGCACGCCCCGGATCACTGCCCGGTGCGGTCCCTGCCGTTGCATTTTCGTTAACCTTTTCCTTGCCATATTGTTCGTGCCCAGCTGAGATCGCCAGCTTGCGCATGAATTTGGCCTCAGCCGGTGTCATATCGCCGCCACGTTGAATAATTTTGGACATCTCAGATTGATAGGTCTGGCGGTGCTTGTGCTGAATACGCCCGCGCGCAGCACCGGTCAGAACTTCTCGTAAACCTGCGGTCCCCAACCGCTTGCCGATCTCAGCCCAGTTCAGCCGCATCTTACCATCTGCGATGTCCATCGCGATGGAGGCACTTTCGGACAGGGTTGTGCCGGTAAGCCCACTCAACGCTTCTTGCAACATCGCATGGCGTGCGACATTGGCACCACCCGCGCGTGCAGAAACACCAACAGCCGTATCAACACCCTCGCCCAGCGCCGAATTCAAACGACTGTTCAACCCCTTGGTCACAGCCTCACTGACTGAGCCGCTGATCGCGCCAGTGACGGCACCCTTGGCCCCTGATTTGACCAGCTCGCCCATGCCGTTGGAAAAACCTTTGGACCAGATGCCATCATCCATGGCCGTCATCGCGATACCACTGGTTGCGTTGGTGATCCCCTCGCGTGCTGCCGCGGCACCCAATTTGCCAAACGCACCTTCCAGCTTGGTTCCCATAGCCGCCAATTTACCGACCATCGGCGTCCCCGCCTTAACCGCGCCACCCATTGCAGCCCCTGCACCCGCAGTCGCCGCTTCAATTGCGGTGCGGCCCACATCAACAGCGGCTTCTTCCCAGCCGTATCGGTTACCACGCATCCCCGCCTTAACGGCAATTGTCGCAGCGCCCCCCAACAATGCCGTCAACACCGCCGCCGCACCCACATTGACGCCGGGTACAAACAACAACAGCACGGAAACCGCGACAACAATTGCTGTGATCGCCCCAGTAAAGAAACTTTCCTGACGCGCGATCTCATCCCGGTAGGATTTATTGGCAAGCGCGGATTCAGTGGTCAGCATATCAACCGTTGGCCCCTCGCCAATCAGATTGTCATTATCGTCCAACAGCTTGGCACCAATCATCGGGTGTGGATCACCCACCAACGGAACCAACTCCCCCGGGGATAAAACAGGCAATTGGTCCTCTGGGTGATCAATATTATACTGAATAATCGCCGCTTGTGCCCGTTCACCCAAACGCGCATGACGGCTATGCATCGCCTCTTTTTGCGAACTGCCCTGCATCGTCATCGATGAAATGAAACCCGTTCCGTTAATTGCATCGTGACGCGTGCGCATCGAGGCAATCTTGAACCGATCCGCATCAGTCTCGGGCACGCCCTCAAGATTGATCTCAAGCTGTTGCGCTTGATCCCCCGAAGTTTCACCAAACCACGATCCTGTGACGCCCAGAGAATCCCGATCCAGGTTTGCACTGGCAACGTCAGATTTATGCCGCCCACCCGTGGTTTGCATCAGCAGTTCGTCATAGGTCCCAGCCCCATCCGTCGCGACATTTACGGTTGTGCGCAGATCAATCCGACCATTTTCGACGATGTCTCGGCCCGGTGAGCGTGACCCATCCGTCAGATCAGAATCAAAGCTGTTGGCGATAGTGTCGATCCGCCCAATCACAATGCCACGCGCCTGATCCAGCGACATCTCACCATTCTCGTTGCCGCTAATTTGGCGCGCCATGACAAGTATATCTTGATCACGCGCGGTCTTGGCCATTTGGAATTTACGCAAGGCCGCAACCAGTTTGTCAGGGTCAGCATCCGGGGTATCGCGCAATTCCTCATAGCGCAGTTTGGCGAGATTGAAATTCGGGTCTTCGACGCGGTTCAACAGATTGACCATCTCAACCTGCGACGTACCTGTCATGCCCCGCCCAGCCGTTTGCAAAATACTGCCACCCAACCCCTGACGATATTCAGGAGAGGACGCTCCATGGGTGATAAAGTTAGCCACGTTCTGGCGCGTTTGTTCCCGCATAGGATCGATAATCAACCCGCCACGGATTGTTCTGCCATCCCACGTCTGCGAACTGGGCAGATCATCAAAGCCCTCAATAGCCGCAATATCTTGGGCAAACATATGATCATGGCCGCTGGAAAATATCTGCCCATAGGTGGAATCGTACTGGGCATAATCTCGCGTGATATAGGTCTGAACCTTGGCCTTGGCATCTTCAACGGCGGCGGCGTCTGGTGGGCGGTATCCTGCATTCAGACCCGATACCAACAACTGCTGTTCACGCAAAACCTCAGCCTCAACAGGCGCACCACTGGCGTTTGGCGTGCGATCAATCGACATCTGTGGTGTTGCTTCACGCAGATCATCCGCGCCTGCAGGTTCGGCATAAGGCACAGAGCGCACTTCGTTTCCCGGCCCCGGAATTTGCGCAGCCAAAGACACATACATTTGGTTTTCAAGTGTTTGCATTGACTGTGGACTGGCAAAACCGACATGGCCGGGCGCGCTCATTTCCGCTTTTACAAGTCTGGCAAGTTCCTGACCCAAGGCATCAACATTATCGTCCCCTTGGGCACGCGCCGTTGCAATCGCTTCTTTGAAACGGATCGCAAGAACAAGCGCGCGGTCACCCTTGAGATAGGCCAACGCGCGCTCTTCTTGAAGTCCAAACAGATTATGACGGATTGATGCGTCCATCGCTTTGATCTGAGTATCGTCTAACAACGCCCGCTCACTGTCATTCAATGATCGGCTAATGGCCTCAATTGCATCACCATCAATTCCAGAAAGCCATCCTGCATTATCAATAATCGCGGCTTTTGCATCCACTGCGGTTTGTTTGCTTGATGAAAAGAAGTCGAAAACATTTTGCCAATCACTGTCGTCGTTCTTCATGTCCTCGACACGGTCATAGGCATCTGGCGTGCGCTTACCGCTTTGGGTCCAGATCGCGTTCATCGCCATCGCACCGGGCCAATCAAGGCCACCAATAGCACCTGCAACCGCACTTTTTTTGGGCATAGAGGCATACACAAAATAGGCCCCACCAATCACAGCCGCCCCCACCACAAGAGATGCCCCACCCGTAAACAAGGCACCACCAATCGCCAAAGCGCCACAGGCCAACAATTCCGCGGTTTTGGGCTGTGGCAGATTAACGTCGACGACCTCTTGCACCTCAATCAGGCGGGCATGTTCGTCAGCGTGTATCTTGTGCAAGGGTTTGCCGTCTGTTGCGCTGGCCATTGCGTAATCAGGCGGGTTTTCAAACCCGACTTGTTCTTCAAAACGCCCTACCCCTTGCACATGCGCGCTGTATTCAGAATGGAGTACTTGATTGAATTGATCGACGACAGCACGGTCCACGCGTTCACCTGCTTCACGTCCTGCGCTAATCGGTGCCATCAAACGTGTTGCAGACTTTTCGGCATAGCCACGCACCTGTTCCAGCGCGACAATATGGGCTGCGGTAAAATTGCCCGTAAACATCGCCTCTTCCATGGCAAAGTGGAAATTTGATTTCAGTTTGTGTTCAGTGATGTTCCCCAAGGTCTTGTCGACCGTTTTCCACATCGCACGGGTTTGCGCATTAAGCCCTGTGCGCGCCTGATCCAGCGCGTCACGCGATTGCCCCCGCAGCATGTCCAAATGCCCCAATAAAAGCGTGCGTACTGTCGCAGAGATGCCTTCAATCCGGGGCAACATGATGTCACCGTGCATCAGGTCATCCCCGGTCAACATCGCCTCAAGCCTGTCAATCAGATCAGGATAGGCCGCAGCCAGACTTTCGACAGATGCATTGATATTGGCCTCATAGGATTTGGCCTGTGACATCAACCCATGTTTGATCAACGCACCGTTGTCACGCAGCCCACCAATAACTTTGGCAGGCATTGATTTGGGATTGCTCGGATCAAAGAAATTCTGCACCCCAAAGTGCGACTTTTTGAGGTTTTTCAGCGCCGTAACTTTAGCGTCTGACATGTTGTGTTGATTGCCAATCACATTCGCATTCAACGTGTCAGTAAAGGCTTCTTCGTCCACCTTCATTGCGCCTGCGGTTGGCGCGACGATGCCCAGCATTGACAACAAAAACTGATTTTTGGCCGCGACCGAGGTTTGGCGTGTGATGCGCCCTTCTAGGTTCCTGTCCCAATCCTCGGTGGCTTGGCGGCCAAGGTCGGCCATGGCCCCAGCTTGGCGAAATGCAATGTACCCTATGTAATAGGGATCAGTTGTGCCGCCTTTGCCGTTCCCGCCTGCGGGGCTAGTGGGCAACAGGCCGGCCAATCGGGTCGCCTCGGCGTTAAAGGTCGCGGCTTGATTTTCGTTCGACTTTTCCGGGGCCTTGAATTTTGTCTTGGTCCCCGGCGGCCCGGTGAGAGGCGTGGGCGCAACGCCCGTTGAAATCGTGCCTGCCGCCACCGCAAACTGTGCTGCCGTGGCATCATACGATGTGCCCATACGCTCATGAACGGCAAGCAATTCGTCAGATCCGTTGGTGTTAAGCTGGTTGATGATGACTTGGCTCGTGTCATTACGCCGCTGCTCCATATCCAGATCAGCATCAATAGCGGTGTTGCGCATTGCCGCCTCGTGGCCCGCAACATTTAGATCAATTTCCGCCAAGGCCCGGCGCGCCGCACCTGCAACCACTTGCGCGCAGCGTTCAACGATACCGTCAACTTGTCCTGCCATTTCCTCAATCGACCAACGGGTATTGGTCGCAATTGAATCGACGTTTTGCACAAGCTCACGTTGAGCTTTGCGGGTTGCCTCGCTGACCCGAAAAACAGCGCTTTGGATATTGGCGTGGTGCTGGGATGGCGAGGTACCAGTATCACGCACAATATCGCTGGCTTGGGTTTGTGCATCCGCAGGGGCTGCCCGCACAATCGGGGACCGAATGGCATTCATGTCTGGGAAATGCGGCATCGGCAAACGGGGCTCAGGTGGAAAGATCAGCTTTTTACGTGTGCTGGCTTTTTCCTCTTTATCTTCGTCACTCTGCTCCACAAACACGGCGGCTGGCATCGCAGCCCCCGGTTCACTGGATGCATCCCCCCCTTCTGCCCCTCCCTCTTGAGAAGAGTTTTGCGCAGTCCCCCCGCCTTCGAGAGATACATCCGGCTGAGGCATACTTTGCAGCGTGCCACCTGCGGTTTCGCCTTGTGAACTGTCTGCACTTGCACCTGCGGACGTCGCTGGCGCTGGCGCTTGATCTGTTGTGGCGGGCGCGGCTGGAAACACCTGCGTGCCTGCGGACAGATCAAGGCGGTTTAGCGCACCTGTTCGACTGCTGGTCAGATGTTGTGGTGGAGGGGAACTGGTGCGCGGTCGATACATGATCCATCACCCCCCGGGCAAAACGACACGTCGCGTCTTTTCCGGCAAAGCCTGCACAAGAATACGGTGAGGACGTGGACAATAGACCCACCGCTCTCCAGTAAACGCCAAACCATCAAAGCGCATTGTGCCGTGTTGTGGGTCATGCCCCATCCAACATAGCCAAATCACATTGGGAATCATCCACCCCGCCACATCACGCAGCCCAATGGGAAATCTACGCGTCAGCATCGAATAACCGCGCAGTAAACCTGCTGGAGATGCGCCAATATCATCAACGGATTGCGCTGCAAGCATTGGCCCTTTGCGCATCTTACCCATGTGCTTGTTGCAAATTTGCGCTGCCGCCTCGGCAACATCAGGCGTGAACAAATCCGCCATGTCATCCGGTGTTGCCAGCATCGCCTCTAAGGTAGCAGGGTCACACAGCGTTTGCGTGACCTGTTGGCCAACCTCACAAACCAGTCCCATTGAGCCAAGGACAGACATCCGCGCACTGTCGATATCCACCAGCCGATCCTTGGCGCGATTGGCTTCACTTGTGATAAGTGACTTTTTATCCAAGCCGATCCGCGCGATGATCTGTAACAGATCCACGCGCTCAGTTTCGACAGCGGCCCAGAACCCGCGCAGCATTTGGCGTTCCTCGCCACTGGAGATCCAGGCCTCAACACTTGTTTGAGATACCAATGTCACAACATCCGCGATTTTCCCGCGCAAAAACGGTGAGGCTGTACCAACCTCAAGCACTTGCAAATTGACAACCGGATTACAGCTATAGGTGACACGCGGTGCTGCGCCATCCACCGAAAAAGTAGCGACTGCTGGGCCGCCACCGGGCAAGGATGATATGCTCTGATCAATTGGATCACGCGACAAACCGATCTGGGCAAGAGCACCTTCGATCACGTCAAATTCCATCGCAGGATCAAGGACCAATACTTGTCCCAACTCCGGGTCTTTGAACTCGCGGAAACGCGCACCAATGTCATCCATTTTCACTTTCCTGTCCCCAACCCGGAAGGCGGTGTGCGCCCGATCCCCTTGAAATGCGCCTCTAAGGCGTGACACAGATCAGCGAAATTGATCTGCCGTTGATCGCAGCGCGCCATCACGGCAGCGGTGCTGACAATCGCGCGGATATGACCACCGGATACGTCCGCCGCATTGGCAAGCCGCATTAATTCTGCCGGGGTGATTTGCGCGGCTGTGCCCAGATGCGCCTGCCATAAGGTACGCCGCTGGCGGGCATCCGGGGATGGCATGTCAATCACCTGATCAATGCGCCGTGCAAACGCGCCATCAATCCGTTGCCGTGCATTTGTCGTCAAAAGAACGATGCCATTATGGTTTTCAATACGGGTCAATAGGTAGTTGGTTTGATTGTTGGCAAAGCGATCTGAGCTATCCTTGGTGTCGGTGCGTGACCCAAACAACGCGTCCGCCTCATCAAACAACAGCATGACATCCGCCGCCTCCGCGCGGTCAAGGACGCGGGCAAGGTTCTCTTCAGTCTCACCGATGTATTTGCTGACCACCGAGGCCAGATCAACCTTGAACAACGGCATGTCCAGTTGCGTAGCAAGCCATGAACACGCCAGTGTTTTGCCGCCCCCCGATGTGCCACACAGCAGCGCGCGCACCCCTGCGTCCGTACCGCGCGCATGAAAGGCAGGACCCAAGTCTTGGCGGACATCGCGGCGTTGGCGGCACCGTTCCAACAATAACGCAAATTCACCACGCAACTTATTAGACACGATCAACGCGTCCCCTGTCACATGCGAGGCAACCAATTGCCCATGCGGTTCAATGGTACTGCGACTTTCTGCCCCTGCGGCCATCCGGTAACTGCGATGCTCTGGTCGCGCCATCGCAACCCGCGCGCCAATCGCATTTAAGGTGGACGGGCCAAGGCCCATCGGGCAAGTGATACCGATATCGGCATCCCCCAATACATCGCGCCAGATTGCATGGCCTTCGGTATCTGAAATATCGGGTAACTGCGTGTCAATCACATCGTATCCCGACACATCCAATCCGCCGTCCGCGCCAGCGAGCACAACGCGCGGCCCCTTGTATTGCGTAAGGTTCGCCAGTTTTGTACGGCTACCCGGCGCACTACTGATATCCTCAACCGCCAATTTGCGACCCAAAGTCAACGCCGCCCCAAGCGCCGGATCATCCCGCAAGCCTTCAGGGATCAGCACAGGCTGCAACCCCATGGCACAGCCAAGCGCCTGTGCCATCATACGCTGATCGCCCGTCGCACCGCCCCGAAGTGCCACACATACCTGCCGCACACCCAAGGCATGCACCATGTCAGCGGCAGCTTGAATATAGCTATCTGGACAGGTCAGTTGCCCTGCGCCAACAGGATCAAGCCGAACACTTGAGGGCAGGCCCAAGGCAGCCAATACGCAGTCACAGACCGCCAAAGGTGATAGAATCAAAGGCAACCGGCCCGGAATGGGGCGGATCAGGCCATTTTCAAACAGCGGCCCGCGCAGCAAGCTTCGTGCATCCCCAGCCCCACCCAGAAGACGCGACAGACGTACCAGAAAATCTACGCGGGGTCGGGTTCGGTCTTCACCTGTGGTGAAGGATGACATCTGTGTCGCAAGATCGCCCGAGACTTCAAGTTCAATCATCAACCACAAGATCACCTGATCCTTTGGCTCCAAACCCAGCGCATCTGCGGCTTGCACAAAATGCCGATCTTCTGCCAAAGGGGCCGCGCATACCGTATCCAGCAATCCCGACAATGCGGCATGTGCAGCTTCTGTGTTGCCAGGTTTCTCCATCACGCCCAGTGCGCGCTGCACAATTGTTGACAGAGTCAAGCGCAACGGCGATGGGGACAAATCGTTCATTGCATCCGCCCCGCTTTGACGAATACCTCAAAATGCAATGTCACGACACGCCCCAACCATGCAACCCAACCGGGGTTCAAATCCAGACCAGCCATGCGTTCAGCGATGTCCACATCGTCTAAATCAAGCGTGACATCAATGTGCGTCGTGGTGGTCGCCACGTACCCTAGACGCACAGCTGAATGTCGCCAGCCAGCACCTGTCAAGGCGAACAAATGTCGTTGCAAAAGTAGGGTAATGCCATCAACAAGCGCCCCCGCGATATCGCCTTTGAAAGCCGTGCAAGATATCTCAATCGGGCGATCAAGTACTTCGATAGCACCCAAATCATCTTTGCTGGCAATCCCAAGCAACATGTTCGTGCCGCGCAAACCAATCCCATAAAGACCGGACGCAATCGGTTCTTTGATACGCACCAAACGACTGGAAAAGGGCACCAAAATATCCAGCGGAGGCATCCACTTTGGGACATCTTTCGAGTCCCCAAAAGGGTGCATATCCGGCAGATCAGGAAGGGCCTCTTGCATTGCATCGTTGTCAGGAATACGTGCGATAAACCTATGCAGCACCCTAAGCGAAATGTCAGTTCCAGCTTTTATGTCGACATCAGGCAAACCCGTCATATGAATAAGGTTGAGCAACATCGGCATGCCCCCTGCCCGCGTTGCCAAAGCATCAAACGAAGACGTCACAGGTTCAGCCCTCTGATTTTGATCGGGTATTGCAGCGCGCAATCTTTGAGCATTTACCGCGTCAAACGGAGGAAACTTAGGTTCCGATTTTGCATCGGCTGATTGTCTCTTGGCCATCAGTTTCACCGCATGTTTCATTTCCGCGCTCGCCAGTTTTCGTGCATGGAAAGTGGACATCTTTTGAATTATTTGACGCTCTATATTAGGCCAACTGACTGGTGCCGCAGTGCCGCGCAGCAAAACTACAAGCAGGGCAATTTGCACTTGTAGTTCAACCGTTTTCTGCGTCTGACCCTGAATAATTGCTGCCCAAATTTTGCGCGCAGGAACGGGCAGAAAATCGAGACATGAAAAGTGCAGCGCGCGGGTGGTTTCCTCTGAAACAACGGACAGCGGATCGTCTGGTGAGGCCGCAATATCCATCTTCAGGACAGCCACTTTTGATGCTGATTTCAAAAACTCATCCGTAAAACCGTCGATCAGTTCCGGGAACGCATTCAACATCTTAATCGCGACGTCAGCACGGTTGGCTTCAATCAGACACCCCAAAACCGCAACAAGCGCTGCCGGCCCGGACGCACGCACAACATCCATAAGCCGCACGCGCAAAGCAGGAAAGTATGATGATGACGCTGCGGCCGCTTTAACTCCTGAAGCCACCCACCACGGTTGAGCGCCCCGAGCATTTGCCCCCAGTAGCGCAATTGCGCAACTCGCCAGCAAAGCCGTTTCAGACACCCACAACATCGCCTCAGCGCCATCAGGTTCCGCCCCCGGTACAGTCCACATCAATGTCATCTCGTTTAATTTCGATGACATCAGACGGCCAATGTGATGACGTGAACTGCCGGGTTTAATGCGCCCTAAATCAAGCTTGCGGATCAGCAAGACCGCGCCCTTACGCCCAGCCGGACTGGGCCAACTGGTGGTACGCAATGCATCTTCCAGTTCGGGTATCACACCTTTCAACGCTGCGCGCGAAGGCGATTTTAACGACACCCGTTCTACATATGCCCGCTCAGCGGACATGGCGTGTGCCTTGGCGAACTGTGAGCGTACTAAAGAACACAGAAGTCGTGCGCGGCAGTGAAATGCGATCCTTAAAGCGCGCATCAACTTGGACCTTGGCACGGCCCTCTTTCAGATCAGAAATCCTGCCCCAGATTGGTTTGGCGAGTTTGCCAAGCCCAAAATCAACGCGCGCGCCAATGGCCGGCGAACCGCGATCAATCTCGACATCGACAATATCACCACCTGCCACGTCTTGCGCTGTACTCAGGCGCGCGCTGACAATCTCTGAAACGTCTGAATAAGCTGACACCAAAACCACGACCTGAATGACGTCTGCCATCAACGTCTGTGCTTCAGAAATGGAGCCTGCCATCTGGCGATTCAACCAATCCACATAGCGTAGAATATCACGGCGCATCTCGACGTTCAGTGCGGTCCAGCCCGGCAATTTTGTAGCGTCTTTGATCCGAACCGTACCGTCAAAACCAGACAGCTTTTCCGCCCACAGCAAGCGCACCGCAGCGGGTGCCCGACGCAACGTCGCAAGCAGCGCGCCGACAACAGATTCAATCTGTTCCAGCAACACAACTGTGGCCTTGCTCAGCGCTTTGTTTTGTCCAGTCCCAGATAGATTAGACAAGGAAAGTCGCGACAGGGCTGTGCGTTCTTTTTCTACCCAAGTCATCGACTTGAGCCGCGCTAAATTGATCTGACGACGGTCGTTGTGCATTCGGTTTTGCAAACCACCATAAAACCGATCCATCTGCGCAAGCGTGCGCACCAAACCAGTGCGGCGACCCGCTTGCGGGCGTCCTGCCGCGTTTTGTGCGACCGACGTGGCGACATAGGATGTTAGAACCTCAGTCTGCTGGATGTTCAGCGTCACACTTGCTGCATTGGCTGCATGATGGAACGCCTGATCCAGTATCATTGGTTTTGCCAAGAACGGCTTGAACCGTTTGAGGCTGGCAAACCAACCAACAGGGACATCCGCCAAAACCTGCATCATCTTTTGCAATTCAGGCGGCAATTCTACGGTGCTGCGCAATACGGCAGGCAGCGGGTCGTCATACACCCCCGGTACCAGATGAGTTGAAGTCAACCCAGCGGAATGAGGACGCAAGCGGCGTGGACGCGCAAACACTGCAATCTTTACATGCTTTTCAATGACTTCGCGGCGGTGCAATGCCAGTGCATCGACACGTTCTATTTCCTCAGCGCGCAATGCCAAGGCGACACGCAAATCATGGCGGGCCTCAGCCAGATCACGTTCAACAACACCCAATTCACGTTTCCAAGCAGCCTCAATCTCGCGCAGGGCCTCCAGCAGAATACGCGTACTCTCGACCAAGCCTTGGATGGCCGCGATCCGCCCTTCTGTCGCACGGTAGGCGGCGACGACACTTTCCAAAATCGATATGGCAGACGCCATGTAAGTGCTTTCATCGGACAAATTCGATGGCTTTGGATCAAGCGCCCCGCGCAGTGTGTAAATCGCAAGTTCTTTGATCCCAAGTGGGGTTTGGTCAAGCGATGCGCTGTCAAGAAAGCTCTTGAATATGCCTTCTTGATCCGCCTCTTCAGCGGCCTCAAAAACAACCGTAAAATCAATGAGGAACATTGGGTCCGCAGCACCATCACTGACTTCGACAATACCTTTGTCCAAAGCCTCGCGAAGGATTTGAGTTGGGGCAACTTTGGTCTTGAGGGCCGACAATTGTCCTTCTGTTATTACCACAATTTGAGCATCTAAGCTAATCACAGGTGCCCGCAGATTAATCACGCTGATTGCCAAGGATCGAATTTGCGAAAACGCATCCGCCTTTATCCGCAGTGCAGACGTGCGCGCGGCATTTGCGGTGGGGTTGGCCAAACGGTCTGCGATGGTGATCGTACGCAGGTCTTCGAAACTGCCCGGCAAGGCGTTCGCATATTTAATGCCTGCCTGTTTGTCAGACAGCGTTTGCAAGGCGTATTCTTCGGTTGACGTCTTACGACTATCCTCAAAAACTTTGCCGTAGACGTTGTCTTCTTGATAGGCATCCGCAAGAAACTGTGTGCTGAAATATCCCGGCGTTGTGGCCTTTGCGCCCGTTACGACAACGCTTGCCCCTTTATAGGTTGATTGCGTCACGCCAACCACTGCGCCCCCACCCAGCGGGATGGACGCAGCCGCCGCTATCGCACCAAACGATGCCGATTGCCTCAAGCCGGCATCTACCCCACCGCCAGATACTGCAATGCCCAAACCTGATGAATCAGAACCTTGTGATCCAAAGCTTTGCGGACTTGAACTTTCAACGCCAAACAACGCTGACCGGGCAGCGAAATCAGAGCCAAACAAGCGATCGGTTCTTGTTGCAGGGCCAGCAGTTAGACCACTGACGGCAGAACGGCGAGGTGTCCCACCTGCACTATCATCGACCAAATTAAGAGAAAGTTGACTATGCGCCGTCGTTGTCGCTTGAAAATAGTCACGCAAACTGCGGCTGTTGGCCAAGGCGTTGCTGCCTTTTGCGATGCCAGCAAGGATGGGAAACGTGGCAAGTTTAGTGCTTTCTTCATTTTCTAACATCGACTGGCGCAAGCGATAAATATCCGCCTGAACCCGTGTGAATCCAAAATCCACAAAATCATTTGCAGGCTTAAGGGAGTCGACCATCGCCGCCTGAAAAGGCACAACGCCACGTCGTATACCTGACAGATCAGGCAGCAATTGCGCGCGTTGTGCGTCTGTTACCAAATCATCGGTCAGTGTGGTTTCCCATGTGTCAAACAGATCATCACTTTTCAAATCATACCGCGGCACATCGATGGTCTCGACCAAAGGAAAGCCGCTTTCGCCGTCAAGCGCATCATCGTCTGATCCGAAATCGATGACATTGTCCGTATCAATCCGCGCCTGCACGCGCTGCACTTGCGCGCGCAACGCTTCGCGGCGCGCCCGTTCTGTAGCAACTTTTCCCTGAAAAAACGTGACCGCTTCGTTAAAGAGTGCGGGCAGAGTCGGCACTTCAAGCAATAGCGGATCATACAGCGCATCTGGCACAGGCAAATGCCATGTGACCTCATCGCGGCTTTCATCCAAATCGTAAGGTGCCAATGCTTCTGCGCGGCGCAAGACAGTTGCGATTTCGCTTTGCGGAAGGGGTGCCACCACATGGTCATAGGTTTCTGGGAAAATTGCAGGGAATTCACCTCCCTGAGCAGGTACAATACCGCCCGCAGGCAAAGTCTTGAGCTTGTTGGCTGGAAAAGGCACGCCGGGTCTTTCAGATTGCCAATCAACCATCTGTTCCATCAAGCTATCCACACCCGAGCGGAATTGGCGTGGTGTTTTACCGACACCCAAACGCGGATAAGCATTTCGCCGGGCAAGCCCACCACCACGTTCTGCGGCACCGTGGCGTGCAACCCATTGAATGGCCCCCTCTGTATCAACGCCCATCATGGCAACAGCAATGTTCTGACGCAAAATGTCGGCCAACGCGTGATCGCCCTCGCGCGCATCAATCACAATTCGCGCCGCCCGGTTGATACCGTCAGCAGCATCGACCAATCCAAACGTCGATTGTATACGCACCACGGACATTTCGAACCCATCCACGATCCGGGCATCCACATATGGCGCAGCGCTTGCGTCGCGCTGTTGGTCCCATGCAAAGCCCGCAGCATCCCCCAACATCTGTTCCGGGCGCGCCTCGTATCCTTCAACCGGGGTCAGCATGATCACACAAACGCCGCGCAGATCGCCGTCTGGCGTCCCATCTGATTGCGTGCGCGGTAATGTCGCCAAATCAAACGCTTGTCCCCGGCTCATCGACAGGTCCTGTCCGTTCGCGCCCATTGCACTGCCGGAGTCAAAGGTAAATTGCCCTTTCGCAATATCCTGATCTTTAAGGGTGATGCGGAAACCATCCACCACACCATCCGCCAGAAACCAACCCAACCGCCCCAATCGGGCCTCTGCATTGTCAGCGTCCAATGTCAAAAGGTCCTTAGTCAGGGTCTGCCCAGATCGAAACAAGGGCCGCTGAAATGCTACCGCGCCATCAACGCGACGACGGTCTTCTGGCACCACGGCCAACATGGTTGTGCGGGCATCAAACGGGCTGGCGGATCGGAAGGTCATTAGACAAACCCTCCAAGCACATTCATCAACTGTTCACCTAACTGTTCCCCTGACAGACTTGCATCAAGGAAGGCTTGGCGCAGCATTACGACAGCTTCTGGTAGCCGATCCCGCTCTACTTTGTTAAGATCTTGCGCAAATGAAGCGGCCACGCCTGTGTTCACAAACCGTTGACGGGCGCTCATACCTGCTTCGTCTTTGCGTGTCTCTGGGATTGCTGTGATCGCAAAATTTGCTTCGACTGCAGCCTTGAGTACTTCCAACATAAAGTCGTCATCCAAAAACGACCTGCGGGGGATAATCAGAGGAGCATTGGATTCAGCGAACCGTTTGGCAACACTCGCATCTACCTCATAAACTTTCTCAAAAGTCGATTGTATGAACTCTCGTTGGGGGTCATTTTCTGGGGGCGAAAACCGCAACAATCCAGCGCCAAAAATTCCATATTCCAAAGGCGTTAATGTGCCAAAAGTCTGGACTGGGAATCTTTCAATCAGTTCTCCTGACTCTGCCCGCCCGCTTTGCAGGGCTTCGCTTAAGGCAAAAACACCCGTCAGTGATCCACGCGCGTGGATGTGAGTCAAATGCTGGAAAAATGCCAATGCCTCTTCGCCATCAAGTGAGAAAAGGCCTTCGACAAAGGCATCGCCGTTGTTGTCAGAATGTAAGGCACGCACATGGTCAAACGCAGTTTTGATAAACGGTTCAAGGTCAGCCCCAGACGGTGGGGGCGGTACTTCACCCTCACCAGAATGACGCCTGATCCCATCAATGGCGACATCTGCACGCTGGTTTTGTGTGCGACGCATATACCAAAGTTCATCAACACCCGCCAACAGTTCTGTCCAGCCATCAGGGGCCAAATCTGCTGTCGTCGTTCCGATGCCCGTCCCGTCCATTAACGCGCGCAACAAATCTTCTGGGTCCGTTGCACGCCCGCCCACGGCAGGTGGTGCCCTGAGCGGCAGCGCAGTTTCAAGCACCTCTGCGGGGGTGTTCATCCAATTGCCCCGCTCAACAGGAACAATAATTGTAATGGGGGTATTCGCCAGAACATCCTTATCCGCGTTCAGATCAATGGGCGGCAACATAACCGCATCATCCATCAACGCGTCTATCTCATCACGCGGCAGCGCCACCAATTCAACAGGTACATCCGCTGGCAGCCAGCTTTGCGACAACCGCATCGGGCCACCGGGCTCTGAACGGCGCGCCACAGTGGCGCGTGGCAAACGCCCCATCGCCGGAATACTGCGCGCGATCTGGCTGGCGGTGAATGTATCCGGGCCGGACCCTTCCAGCTCATCTTCAATCACACCATCAAACTGCAAGAAATGCGCCCATCTGCGGGCCATGGTTTCCGCAGACACACCCGCATGCCCGGTAGTGAAAGCTTGCAAGGATCTACGTACCATCGGTCCATCGACCCACAACACCTTGTTGCCTTCCAACGCAACCATCGCCAAGGGCAGCGCCTGCGTTGGCACTTCTGGTGTGCGCCCTTCAACAAAAATCCGCCATGCCGCATCCGCGCGCCATTCTAGGTCATCTGCATTGCTGCTGCTCATCGGTTCGGGTGTCAGGCTGAACAACATGCCTTCAGTGATTAGGCTGTCGTGCAAGCTGCGCGTGGCCGTGGCAGAAACCGGATAGCTGGCTGTGGGGTTAGATGAATATTCGACCACAGAGGCAGACAAAATATACAATCCACTGCGCGTTTCGGGCGCGGGTGTAATGGCTTTGCGTGATTTCAACGCAGCATTCAAACGCCGCTGCGTTGGGATGTCTGCCAGATCAAGTGTCAAGTCTTGGCCCAACTGAATGACCTCACCGCTGGGGGCCAATCCCAGCCCTGCCGTGATGGTCAATGCCGTGGCCGCATCGCTGCTGATCTCAAGCCCCTCAGCCACCCCTTGGCCAATAGCGCGGCCCAGATCAGCCTGACGTGTCAGGTGATAGGATTGATCCCGGTTAAAGTGATCCGCCGTGACATGCTGGCCCTCAAACCACGCAGTTCGACTGCGGCGGCCATCAAAAATGACGCCGGGTTCCTGTGTCGGGCCTTTGACCCGATCGTTACGAGAGAAATTGGATTTCTGGTACATGACCTACCTCCTCAATCCGGATAAGAGCGCCAATTCGGCGGCGGAATAGCTATAGCGACGGCTGAAAAAATCGGGGGCGATGGCGGCAGTATCCATGTCAAAGCTGGCGTCAAAGGACACCTGCCCGCCGCCTGAAGTCGTGATGGGGATACGCAAGCGCGCCAAATGCAGCCCGACGTCTGGCACTTGTGACAATACAGGCCACATCGCTTCGCGTTTGAGGCGGTGCAACGTGCTTTCGTCCGCTGCGCCACCTTCGTGGGCGACAGAGATTTCAGTCTCTGCGGTCAGTTCGTGATCTGCGGGGCGCACATCAAGTGACAGCTTGCAACTGTCCACGCTCAATGAGGGTTCAACACTGTCGATGCGATCTGCATTGCCTGTGGCAAAAGCCGGTTCAGGACGGTGTGCAAAAGTCGCAAAGCGTGCTGTGACATCAAGCGCGATATGGTCTGGCAAACCACCACCACCCGCACGCGCGGCTTGTTGCAAGGCAGGTTGGCCATCCTCATCCTCGGCAGTTTGTGCCATCCAATCAGCCAAATGCACACAAGATTCAAAGCGTAATTCAACCAAGCGCCCACGCCCATCAATCGCAAGTCCTGGAGTTACAATGACCTCGACACCACCTTCATCTGTTTCGATTTGACGATAGCTGACATCCAACCCCGCAACCGTCCCCTGCCCGTGCAGAAACATCAGCATCCGGGAACGGCGCGAACGGTGATACAGTTGCTCCGTCTCAAAATGCCCTGCACTCAGCATCAGACCTTCAACCAGCCTAAGCCGTTCGGCACCCAAATTGCCGCCATCAGGTCCGTCTTGATCCGCAAGCGGGTCGGCCAATTCAAAAGGGGTGAAACCAGTCATGATCGCGGCTCCTATGGTTGCAATCTGGGATCAAGGGCGGGAATGCCACGCAGATGCGCTTGTCCCAATTGTGATCCATCGAGGGTGAAATTTGGCGGCGTGATCGGCGGGCCAAGCCGGGTTTCGACACCCAGCAAAGCAGTCAGCCCCAGCAGCAAGGATTGTGGTGCGTCAAAGATTTCGGCACTCACGTGGGCAGGCACTTCACGATCAATCACATTGCTGATCAATCCGCGTTCGCGTTCGTCCGTGCCGTGATGAACCAAAACAGTGACCTTAAATGCCGCGTCATCTTCGAATTCTTCCAACTGGCGCGCGGCCTCGGCGCGCTCACCGGGGTCAGTCAGATCATGGTCCAGCACTTCAGGACGCAGCAGCGCAAACAAGGTCTTTTCGTCTTCTTGCCCGACAAAAAATCCCGGCCCCAACATCGAGTTAGAATTACCCCGGGTGCCACGGGTCAAAGGATCATCGCGATCATCAAAATCAGCGCCCAAAATGGTCGCAAAGGTACGGCGCATCACAAAGTTCTCAAGCACCACAACGCGGCCATAACGCACCCCACCATCCGTCGCGATATCAAGGGCGGTTTCCAAACCACGCAAGGTGCCGTGCCATTGTGACTGCTCTGCTGCACCTGCAATTAAGCGGCGTTTGCCAGCCTCGCCCAAAGCACTATCAGGGGTCACACCCAACCACCCACCAAGCCAATCAAGCGCATCCGAAGGTGCACTCACCGCGCTGGCACCGCGCCAAGTTTGAGCAATCTCGCCTTCCAGTGGCGTCAAAACGCTTTCGAACAATCCAAGGAAACGGTCCAGAAAATCACTACCCGGCGCACCCGGTCCCTTGGTGATGGTGTAAAGTTCAGGCAGGTATTTATCGCGATACGAAAACCGTGGCCCCCAGACCCTCAGCGCATAAAGGCGCGGCGTTGTGGCACCATTGCCGATCAACTCAACGCGTAACCGCAGAAAACGGCCCTCAATTCGGGTTTGATCGCGCTGCGTGGACTGCATCAAGCAAGTGAACAATCCGGTGCGATCTTTACGCCGTTCAACGGTCGGCAGGTGATTTTTACCGTGTGCATGTTCGCTTGCCATATCGACCCAGACGCCGCACGGCGTGGTATCAACGTCCTCAACCGTGCCAAAAACATGCAAATTGGGGGGGCGTCCTAGTTCGACGAATTCTTCTTCATCACGATCCCAGCTTTCGGCCAATACCTTGATCTGTGTCCCTTTCGGAATGTCGGCCTCGATATAGATGCGATGCCAGACAAAACCGTCCAAACCTGTATCAATTTTGGCCAGCGTTACCGCGCCTTGATCTTTGAACGCAGCAAAGGACAAAGCGGCCAAATTAGCCCAAGGGTTTTCTTCACCACTGGAGTCTTTGGGGTAACACCCCGACGGCGTCGCGCCATTACAAAGGCGACCGCCCGTCCAGCCGCGTAGTGGGATACGGGCGCGTCCCGCTGGGAGTAACATGCCGTCAATTGCCGTTTCAACGGGGGCGAAAAAAACCCGCGCCTCCGTCCAGTCCGAAGTGGTTATAGCAACACTATTTCCACTGTAGGCGCACATACTGAACGCCCGGGTCACACCATCAAGACGTGTGGATTGAATACGCCCGTCTGAGTGCATCCAATCAATCTGGTTCTCGCCCGATGCCCCGGCCCCTTCACGCAAAATTGCCAGCCCGGCCTCTGTCAAACCTGCCACGTCCAAAATCGCAGGTGCGGTTTCCAAGGCAGATTCCAATTCTTCAACACGCGGCATGTTTGGGGCAATCGGATCAGGGTTAAACCCTGTATCAGGGCGGATAAATGCCGCGATGGGTGCTGGTACGGGATCGCCTTTGATCAAGGCCACGCGCGCCGTACTGCGCCGGATCAGCCAAAGACCCGACATATCAGGTGCGGCCACGACACGATCAGGTTGGAACGGTAAATCGTCAAACTCAATCGGATCAAACCGATCAAGCATATCGACCCATGTCACATGATTGCGCCCAGATGCGCGCCAGATCACGATCAGATCGCCGCGTGCGGACCATTCAAAATCTATGATCTGCGCACTTTCACGCGCTGCAAAAATGACTTCGCTCGTAAGGCCAGCCCCACCCGATACAATTTGATGGGGCACATCGTTATCAACCCGCGCCCATGTGCCAAATGTATCCACCGCCATTGCGGGCTGGTTGGCGCGTGTGCGCATTTCCGTCTTGGTCGCGGATGTCGGTTCAACCATGGCTGACGGGGCCAGCGTCAGACCATCACACTCATCATTCCAAACCAATGTTGGGCTCAATTGAAGGTTAAAATCGCTTGGCTTGTTCATCGCCCAATGGCTTTGATTATTCACATCGCGCATCAGCAGACCTCCGGCACGACTGGAATTGCGACACCAGATGAACGACCGTCTGCACCGCCTCCGCCGTTCAGGTTTGATGGGTCAAGCGTTTCTGGCGCGCTCACTGCATCGACGGCCACCACCACGTCCAAAAGCTCGGGCAACTGCCAATCATCCAGCGCTTGCACCTGCCCACCAAACGGTCCGTTGTCTGGCAGGCGCGCATAGCCAGCCTCATCGGGGCTAAACAGATTCACCCCCTGAACCGTACGCACACCGGGAATACGGGCAATTTCAACTTCAATCTCACGCGCACTAACATCGCGACCCAAGGCCCAACCCTGCCCGTCTTGACCGCCCGGTGCCAAGGGCCACAGGTAGGCATACAGCCGGTCCTTGATCGCCTTGACGACCTCTTCGCGCATGAACCCTTCGCGCAAGGAAATCGCAGTTGTCAGGCCCAGCGACACATATTCAGGTGAAATCACGTATAGCTCTGTGCCCAAGGGGCGGCGCGGATCAAAATGCGCATGCACCTGTTCCAACAGTTGACGATCCGCGCGTGGATTAGCAGGGCGTGTCACAGGGTGATCCGGGATTGCCATAATGCTGATCACACCCGTCTGACCCGAGCGCCGCTGATGAGGGCGGAACCCCGGGATTACCTCAACACGTGCCAACCCAAGTTCAGCACCAATGGCGCGGTAATCATCCTCGGTCACGCAGCGGTTGCGGTGATGCAACCACGCGCCAACGCGTTTCTCAGCAGCCGCAAGAGTTTCGGCCTCGGCCCCGCCTGTCATCGCCGCAGGTTGATGCGCTTCTAACCCGGCAAGGGCGACGGTTTTTAAAGTCTTGGCCGCAACATTGCCTGCCAGCCCACCACCCGCGCGCATCAGATCAAGCCGTACGCGCGCACCTTTGGGCAAGGCTTTGCCCGTCAGACCATCCCCAAACAACACTTCCCCAGATTCAGCATCCAGTTCATAACACCGGTCATCGCGTGCGCAGCCGCCCAAGTCTTGAACGCGTTCCCATGGTACAAATCCCCGCCCATCCTCGAACACGGACAACGCCAGCGTATCGGGATCCGCATTGCCCGCAGGCAAGCCAAACCGCATGCCTGCAACCCCGGTGGCAACACCCAATGTGACGTTTGAAAAGCTCTCGCGTTGATCGACAGACACTGCATTGATGCCCATCCACGACAACGGCAAACGCGCCGCCGGGTCGCGCGGACGCAGACGTATCCACCCGATTAGACGTGCCGCAATTTTCGGATCATCAAGACGCGGCGGGCGGTCACCAACACCTGCGTCAACTTCATCACCCAGATCGTTCACAGGCGCGATCACCTGATCGGATGTCGGCAAAACAAGCCGCAACGTCCCTTCACGACTTAACCCATCGGTGCGATCATCCTCACGTGGCAAATCACGATAAAACACGCCAGGATCACGCGCGGAACGCGCTGGCGATGTAATCGACCAATCCAAATTGTCCAAAGGCGCAGGAGGTAATTCCAACGCATCTTGGCGCGCAATTCGGGGCAATATTCCAATATTCAACAGCGCAGGCTGTGCATCTAATGCGGCCAAGGCGGCGGCACGTGTTGCCGGCGTGTCATCCAGGGCGAGCAGTGCAATCCATGCAGTGCTATCCACGCTTTCCCCAAAGACATCGCGCCCTTCAGGGTCTGCTGCATCACCCGGGCCAAACACGCGCTCAGTCTCATAAGGATCCACGACCGGCAGCCCGTAAATCTCAGAAAGTGACGCCAACACAGACGACAGTTCCTCCGCCTCATCTTCGCTCAATCTGCGCTTGATATAGACGTGGCCTTCAAAGGGTTGCACGGTTATGGAAGATGTCACTTCAAACGGGACCGGGCCTGACACGCGCGTCCCGGCAATAGCCAAAATCGGTTTGGCTGCCTGCGGCGTCTTGTACTTCAACGTCAATAAACCTGTCGCCGCACGTGCCGCGTTTTGTTTTAAATTCAACAGGTTCAAAAACTCCAATCGCATCCGACGTGGCGTAAGGTTAGCGCGATACAGCAGGGTCTCACCCATCCACGCAAACAAATCAATCAACGTCCGTCCCGGATCACCGGGCTGTGCATTGCGCCATTCCGGCGTATGCGCGGGAATGCGGCGGACCATTTCATCGGCCAGCTCTTGTGCGCTCATATCCGACAGATTGACACGTGGCAGCATATTATCCTCCCATTCCGAGCGACAGACCAAGGGCAACAGATTGCCCCGTGCGGCGAATGCGATAGCGCAGGGTGACGCGCACGCGTTCCTCGTTGTCGCCCTCGGGCTCAAGTTCGATGGCATCAATCGCGATGCG
>CALKXT010000133.1 GCA_938003685.1 uncultured Sulfitobacter sp.
GGATGGTGTGGATATTTGAAGATTGGCAACGTGCCGGAAACGACGTGCCGGGATTGCCGCGAGGAATGTATGATGTTTGAAACAGTCACAATCGAGATCGATGCACGCGGGGTTGCGACCCTGACGCTTAACCGCCCTGACAAGCACAATGCGATGTCAGCACAGATGTTGGCGGACCTGACGCAGGCTGCGGGGCAATTGAACGGCGATGATAGTGTGCGTGTTGTTATCCTGACGGGAGCGGGCAAATCTTTTTGTGCGGGTGGTGATTTGGGCTGGATGCTCGATCAGGCGGATATGGATGCGGCCACGCGGTCCCTAGAGGCGGGCAAGCTGGCGGCAATGCTGGGTGCGCTGAATACACTGAGCAAACCGTTGATTGGTCGGCTACAGGGCAATGCCTTTGGCGGCGGTGTCGGCATGGCCAGCGTTTGTGACGTTGCGATTGGCGTTGATACGCTCAAAATGGGCTTTACCGAAACCCGGTTGGGGATCATCCCGGCGACCATCGGCCCTTATGTGCTGGCCCGTATGGGTGAGGGGCGTGCGCGGCGGGTGTTTATGTCTGCGCGATTGTTTGGTGCGGCTGAGGCTGTTGATCTGGGTTTGTTGGCGCGGGTGGTTCCGGTAGATGATCTGGATGATGCTATTGAGGCCGAAGTCATCCCCTATTTGTCATGCGCACCGGGGGCCGTTGCGGCGGCAAAGAAGCTGGCCCGCGATTTGGGGCCACGCATTGATGATGAGGTTGTGGCCCACACAATCGCGGCATTGTCCGAACGCTGGGAAAGCGACGAAGCTGCCGAAGGGATTGGTGCATTTTTTGATAAACGCAAAGCCGCTTGGGTCATTTAGGAAGCCGCTGTGTAGCCCTTTTAGATACACGACCCACAAAATGTTGACTTCTTTCCGGTCAATAGGGCTTTAACACTTGCGTAGTATCTGCATTAAGCTATCGGGTATGGCAAAACAAAATTGAAGCAGGTTATGGCAGAAAACACCAACACCCCCGCACCAACAGCGGCCCGCGACTGGGTCAAAATTTTGGCAGGCTACCGCGAACCAAGCAGCCTACGCAGCAGCTTTGAATTGGCGATAAGCCTCATTCCATTCGTTGTTTTGTGGGTCGCAGCCTGCTGGATTGCAAACTATAGCTACATTGCGGCCTTTGCGATTTCCGCCTTGAATGGTGGGTTTTTGCTGCGGTTGTTCTGTATTCAACATGATTGCGGTCATGGATCGTTTTTCCACAACCGCAATGTCAGCGACTGGGTAGGTCGCGCGCTGGGTGTTGTGACGTTAACACCTTATGATGTCTGGCGCCGAACTCATTCGATCCACCACAGCCACGCAGGCGACCTTGATCAACGCGGCATTGGTGATGTGATGACCCTAACGGTTGAAGAATATCACCAGCGCACGGCGCTTGGTCGGTTATTGTACCGCGCCTATCGCCATCCTTTGGTGCTGTTTGGGATCGGACCTGCGTATCTGTTCATCCTTGAGTATCGTTTGCCCTTGGGCCTAATGAACCAAGGCCGCTATTGGTTTTCTGCAATGGCCACAAACGCGGCGATTGTCGCAGCTCTAGCTGTGATCGTGTATTTCGGCGGCTGGCAGGCATTGTTCCTCGTCTTCTTACCTACGACAATCATTGCTGCCTCCGTTGGCGTTTGGTTGTTCTATGTGCAGCACCAGTTTGAGACGACCCATTGGGAACACCATGAAGAGTGGCAGTTGCATGAAGCCGCTTTGCATGGCTCGTCGCATTATGATCTGCCGCCGATCCTGCGTTGGTTCACTGCGAATATCGGTATCCACCACGTGCATCACCTGTACAGTCGGATCCCGTTCTATCGCTTGTCAGAAGTGTTGAATGACCATGGCGAACTAGTGGAATGTAGCCGGATGACATTCATGCAAAGCCTGAAATGCGCCAGCCTCGACCTGTGGGACGAAAAGAGCCGCAAGTTGATTTCATTCGCCGCAGCGCGTCGGATTGCAGCATAAGACATAGGCGGTTGCGCTTTGGAGTATCCACAAGTGCAACGCCGGACTATCACAGGTTAATTATTTTAACGCGATAGGTGTGTCATCGGCTTGCTGAGCAATTTTTTCAAGGCGCGGACGGTTGAGAAAACCGGCGATGACACTGCCGCATCTTCTTTGATGTCCTATCTTTGGCGTATGACGGGCTGGCATCAAGTATGGGCCTGTCTGTTGGCTGTTATTGTCGCGTTGTTGAACCTCGCGCCCATCGAACTGCAACGCCGCATCGTGAACGAAGTTGTGGAAACTCAGAACGTGCCGCTGCTGATGCAATTCGGGATGCTGTATCTTGGTATAATTGTACTGCACCAAGCCGTAAAATTTGCGCTGAACACCTATCAGGTGTGGATGACGGAAAGCACGAACCTTTATACCCGGCGTCACCTATTGGGCCTTTATGGCACAACGATTGAAGACGACGAAGACGACAGTACCGGGCGTGTGGTGTCCATAGTGGGCACCGAAGTGGACAAGCTAGGCGGCTTTGTGGGTGAGGGGTTGTCGCAGTCTTGTGCCAATGTTGCGCTGCTTTTGGGTGTGATGGGTTATATGGTGGTGGTTGAACCGACCATTGCGCTTTTTGCGATTGGGTTCTTGATCCCGCAAATCATCGTCACCCCCCTGATGCAGCGGTACTTGAACAAGCTGGTCGAGCGCCATGTAGGCTATATGCGCAGTTTGGGTGACACCGTTTCTGACCTAGATGGGGCGCACGAAGAGGGCGATCTGGGTATCTTAAAAAAGATATTTAACAATCGGCTGCGCTTTAACATGCTTAAGTTCCTGCTCAAAGCGGTGTTGAACTTGCTGAACTCACTTGGGCCGCTTTCTGTGCTGCTCTATGGTGGCTATTTGGTGATGATGGGTGAAACCCAAGTTGGCGTGATCGTCGCGTTCATTTCTGGCTTTGATCGTATCTCTGGACCGGTTCGGGAACTCGTCGGGTTCTACCGTGTGGCGGCGCAGGCAAATGTCCAACACCGCATGATTGCCAAGTGGATGGCCAAAGTTACTGATTGATTTGATGTAAACGAGTGTAAATGCGGCACCTTTCCACGCTTGCGCCCGTTGACCCCACCAACCAGCACAGTTAAACCCATTCCAAGTCTGTTCTGCGCAGGTCTTTGCCCTATATCAAAGATCACGCACCGCTAAAGGAGCCTCCCCTTGGACGACATGCTGCGGGAATACCTGCCAATCCTTGTTTTTCTGGCTGTTGCCATAGGCTTGGGACTCGTTTTGATCCTTGCCGCCGTGGTTTTGGCTGTACGCAACCCTGACCCAGAAAAGGTGTCGGCCTATGAATGTGGGTTCAACGCCTTTGATGATGCGCGGATGAAATTTGATGTGCGCTTTTATCTGGTGTCGATTCTGTTCATCATTTTCGATCTGGAAATTGCGTTTCTGTTTCCCTGGGCCGTTGCCTTCCAAGACATCTCAATGGTCGGGTTTTGGTCGATGATGGTGTTTTTGGGCGTGCTGACCGCAGGCTTTGCTTATGAATGGAAGAAGGGGGCGCTGGAATGGCAGTAACGTCAACAAATGCACCTGCATTGTCCACGGCCACATCTTCGGCGGCAGATCGTGAATTTGGCACGCAAGCACTGAACGCGGAATTGCAGGATAAGGGTTTCCTTGTGACCTCCACCGCTGACGTGATCAACTGGGCGCGCACCGGGTCGTTGCACTGGATGACCTTTGGTCTGGCGTGTTGTGCGGTTGAGATGATGCATACCTCTATGCCGCGCTATGACCTTGAGCGGTTCGGGACAGCGCCACGTGCCTCCCCACGTCAGTCTGATCTGATGATCGTCGCCGGGACGCTGACCAACAAAATGGCCCCCGCGCTGCGCAAGGTCTATGACCAGATGCCAGAGCCACGCTATGTGA